>CAXTDH010000679.1:0-2268 GCA_964242405.1 uncultured Rhizobacter sp.
GCCGATCCTGCCGCCGGAGGGGCTGTTTCTGAAGGCCGACGACTTCTTCGCGCTTTGCGGCGGCCATGCTCAACTGGCGATCCGCGGGGCCGACGAAACGCCCTGGGCCCGGCCGCTGCCCGACCTGAGCGTCGACCGGGGGGCGCCCGAGCCGCTCAAGAAGCTGCAGCTGCACGTCGGCACGACGCCGCACCGGGTGCTGATCGTCGCCGAGAGCGAAGGCCGGCGGGAGAGCCTGCTCGAATTGCTGCGCGACAGCCGGATCGAGCCGCCCAGCGTTGCGTCGCTTGCCGACTTCCAGGCGGGCGACGAGCGATTCGCGATCGGCGTCGCGCCACTGGCGCAAGGCTTCTTCTGGTACGAGCCGGCGGGCGAAGGCCCCCCCAGCAACAGCGCAGGCCCGGACGACACGCCGCGGCCGGGCGCCGCGCCGCGGCCAGGCGCCACAGCGCAGGCGATCACCACGCCGCGGCCGATCGCCATTCAGTTCGTCACCGAGACCGAGCTGTTCGCGACCGGCCCGACCGCCCGGCGGCGCCGCAAGCAGGAGCAGGTCAGCGACGTCAACGCGCTGATCAAGGACCTGTCGGAGCTCAAGGTCGGCGATCCTGTCGTCCACATCAACCACGGCATCGGCCGCTATGTCGGCCTGCGCAGCATCGATCTGGGGGACGCGGATGGCGGCCCCTCGGAATTCCTGCACCTCGAATATGCCGACAAGGCGACGCTCTACGTGCCGGTCGCCCAGCTGCACCTGATCGCCCGCTACACCGGCGTCAGCGCCGAGGAGGCGCCGCTGCACCGGCTCGGCTCCGGCCAATGGGACAAGGCCAAGCGGCGCGCCGCCGAGCAGGTGCGCGACACCGCTGCCGAGCTGCTCAACCTCTACGCCCGGCGCGCCGCCCGCGAGGGCTTCGCCTTTCGCTTTCAGCCGCACGACTACGAGGCCTTCGCCGCCAGCTTCGGCTTCGAGGAGACGCCCGACCAGCAAGCGGCGATCCATGCCGTCATCCAGGACATGGTGTCGCCGCAGCCGATGGACCGGCTCATCTGCGGCGATGTCGGCTTCGGCAAGACGGAGGTCGCGTTGCGCGCCGCCTTCGTCGCCGTCACCGGCGGCAAGCAGGTGGCGATCCTCGCGCCGACGACGCTGCTCGCCGAACAACACTTCCAGAACATCGCAGACCGTTTCGGCAAGTGGCCGGTCAAGGTGGCGGAGATTTCCCGGTTCCGTTCGAGCAAGGAGGTCAAGGCGACCTTGGAAGGGCTGGCAGACGGCACTGTCGACATCGTCGTCGGCACGCATGCGCTGATCGGCGAGAAGGTCAAGTTCAAGCGCCTGGGCCTGCTCGTGATCGACGAGGAGCACCGCTTCGGCGTGCGCCACAAGGAGGCGATCAAGGCGATGCGCTCGGAGGTCGACGTGCTGACCTTGACCGCCACGCCGATCCCGCGGACCCTGGGCATGGCGCTCGAAGGCCTGCGCGACTTGAGCGTCATCGCCACTGCCCCGCAGCGCCGGCTGGCGATCAAGACCTTCGTGCGCAGCGAGACCAGCGGCGTCATCCGCGAAGCGGTGCTGCGCGAGCTGAAGCGCGGCGGCCAGGTCTACTTCCTGCACAACGAGGTCGAGACGATCGAGGGCCGGCGGCAGAAGCTGCAGGAACTGGTGCCCGAGGCGCGGATCGCCATCGCCCACGGCCAGATGCCGGAGCGCGAACTCGAGCGGGTGATGCGCGACTTCATTGCCCAGCGCTACAACCTGCTGCTGTGCTCGACCATCATCGAGACCGGCATCGACGTGCCGAGCGCCAACACCATCGTCATGGCGCGCGCCGACAAGTTCGGCCTGGCGCAGCTGCACCAGCTGCGCGGCCGGGTCGGCCGGTCGCATCACCAGGCCTATGCCTACCTGCTGGTGCCGGATGTCGAAACCTTGCCCAAGGCCGCGGCGCAGCGGCTCGACGCCATCCAGAGCATGGAGGAGCTCGGCTCCGGCTTCTACCTGGCGATGCACGACCTCGAGATCCGCGGTGCCGGCGAGGTCCTCGGTGACAACCAGAGCGGCAACCTGATGGAGGTCGGTTTCCAGCTCTACAACGAGATGCTGGCCGAGGCGGTGCGGTCATTGAAGGCCGGTCACGAGCCCGACCTGCTGTCGCCGCTTTCGGCGACCACCGAGATCAACCTGCACGCGCCGGCGCTGCTGCCCGACTCCTATTGCGGCGACGTCCACACCCGGCTGTCGCTCTACAAGCGGCTTGCGAG
>CAXTDH010000680.1:0-2265 GCA_964242405.1 uncultured Rhizobacter sp.
TCGCTGTTGAGCTTGCGCAGGCCGAGGCCGCGCACCGTCGCCCGGTGCGATTCGCGGGTGCCGGCGATGCTTCGCACCAGCTTGATGCTCACCGTGCTCTTGGTGCTTGCTTGTTCGTCAGCCATGGTGTCGTTCTCCGATTCGATTCGATCGAGCCGCCGCGGCTCAGCCGAACAGCTCTTCGACCGTCAGCCCGCGCTTGGCAGCGATCTCGGCCGGGGTGCTGGTGTGCTTCAACGCGTCGAGCGTGGCGCGCACCAGGTTGTAGGGGTTCGATGAGCCGAGGCTCTTGCAGACGATGTCGGTCACGCCCATAACCTCGAACACGGCGCGCATCGGACCGCCGGCGATGATGCCGTCGCCGGGCTTGGCGGGCGCCATCAGCACTCGCGAGGCGCCATGTTCACCGATCACCTTGTGCTGGATCGTGCCGTTCTTGAGCGACACCTTGATCATGTTGCGGCGCGCCGAGTCCATGGCCTTGGTGACCGCGACCGGCACTTCCTTGGCCTTGCCCTTGCCCATGCCGATCCGGCCATCGCCGTCACCGACGACGGTCAGGGCGGCAAAGCTCAACGTGCGGCCGCCCTTCACTACCTTGGTGACGCGGTTGACCGCAATCATCTTTTCCTTCATGCCGTCGTCACGACCTTCGTCCTGAACGCGGGGTTGGAACTTTGCCATCTGTTGTTTCCTTCAGCGCCTGATGCTGAGCGTCAGGCTCGTGCTTTGAGTGCTGCTGTCTCGGTCCGTTGAGAGGACTTAGAACTGCAGACCGGCTTCGCGGGCGGCTTCGGCGAGCGCCTTGACGCGGCCGTGGTACGCAAACCCCGAGCGGTCGAACGCAACCTTTTCGATGCCGGCGGCCTTCGCCTTCTCCGCGATCCGCTTGCCGACCGCACTTGCCGCCGCGACATTGCCGCCCTTGCCGACCGCCTTCTCGTTGCCCGCCGCCAACTCCTTGCGGACATCGGCCTCGGCGGTCGAGGCGCTCGCCAGCACCCGCGCGCCGTCGTCGGAGATGACGCTCGCATAGATGTGCAGGTTGGTGCGATGGACCATCAGACGAGCTACCCGCTGCACCGCGATGCGGGCACGCGTCTGGCGGGAGCGGCGGATGCGCTGGTCTTTCTTGTTCAGTGACATGGCATGCGCCCCTTACTTCTTCTTCGTCTCTTTGATGACGATCTTCTCGCCGAGATACCGGATGCCCTTGCCCTTGTACGGCTCGGGTGGACGGAAGGCGCGAATCTCGGCAGCGATCTGGCCCACCACCTGGCGGTCCGACCCCTTGATCACGATTTCGGTCTGCGTGGGGCAGGCGACCTGCACGCCCTCGGGCATGTCCTTGGTCACTGGATGCGAGAAGCCGATCTGCAGGTTGAGCTTGGAGCCGGTCGCGGCTGCCCGGTAGCCGACGCCCACCAGCGACAGCTTCTTCTCGAAGCCCTTGCTGACGCCGCTCACCATGTTGGCGACCAGCGCCCGCATCGTGCCCGACATCGCGTCCGCGGCAGCCGAATCGTCGTTCGGCGTGAAGCTCAAAGAACCATTCTCCGACTTGACCGACACCAGCGGATTGGCTTGGCGCACGAGCGAGCCCATCGCGCCCTTGACGGTGATCTGCTGATCGCTGACCGCGATGTCGACACCTTGGGGCACCGGCAACGCCATTTTTCCTACGCGAGACATAAAGGGAGCTCCTTCTTCTTCAAGCGACGTAGCAGAGCACTTCGCCGCCGATGCCGACCTGGCGTGCCTTGCGATCCGTCATCACGCCCTTGGGCGTCGTCACGATCGCCACGCCGAGGCCGTTCATGACGTTCGGGATGTCGTGGCGGCCCTTGTAGACGCGCAACCCTGGGCGGCTCACCCGCTCGATGTGCTCGATGACCGGTTTGCCGGCGTAGTACTTCAGCACGATCTCGAGCTGCGGCTTCGCCGACTCGCCCCGGATCGAAAAGCTGTCAATATAGCCTTCCGCCTTCAGGACTTCGGCGATCGCCGACTTCAACTTCGACGCCGGCATCGTCACACTGACCTTCTGCACCATCTGCGCATTGCGGATGCGGGTCAACATGTCGGCGATTGGGTCACTCATGCTCATAGCGAATCTCTCCTGTCAGGCTGCTGGGGGCGGCAACGTCGTGCCGATTACCAGCTGGCCTTGATGACGCCGGGGATATCGCCCTTGAACGCCAGTTGCCGAATCATGTTGCGGCCGAGGCCGAACTTGCGGAAGGTGCCGCGCGGCCGGCCCGTCAG
>CAXTDH010000681.1:0-2265 GCA_964242405.1 uncultured Rhizobacter sp.
ATGATCATCGACTGCCACGGACACTACACCACCGCGCCGAAATCGCTCGAGGCCTGGCGCAATCGCCAAGTCGCTGGCATTGCGGATCCGGCGCAACGCCCCGCGGTCTCGGATCTGCGCATCAGCGACGATGAATTGCGTGAATCGATCGAAACGAACCAGTTGCGCCTGATGCGCGAGCGCGGCAGCGACTTGACCATCTTCAGCCCGCGGGCGAGCTTCATGGCCCATCACATCGGCGACTTCGATGTCTCGTCGACCTGGGCGGCGATCTGCAACGAGCTGTGCCACCGGGTCGCGCAGCTGTTTCCGGATCACTTCATCGGCGCGGCCATGCTGCCGCAATCACCAGGCGTCGACCCGGCGAGCTGCATTCCAGAGCTCGTCAAGTGCGTCGAACAATACGGGTTTGTCGGCATCAACCTGAACCCCGACCCGTCCGGCGGCCATTGGACGAGCCCGCCATTGACCGATCGTCATTGGTATCCGGTCTACGAGAAGATGGTCGAGTACGACATCCCGGCGATGATTCATGTGAGCACCAGTTGCAATGCCTGCTTTCACACCACCGGCGCGCATTACCTGAATGCCGACACCACCGCGGTGATGCAGTGCATCCAGGGCGACTTGTTCAAGGACTTTCCGACCCTGCGCTTCGTCGTCCCGCACGGCGGGGGCGCGGCACCCTACCACTGGGGGCGGTTTCGCGGCCTGGCACAGGAAATGAAGAAGCCCCTGCTGAGCGAGCACTTGCTGAAGAACGTCTTCTTCGACACCTGCGTCTACCACCAGCCCGGTATCGATCTGTTGACGAAGGTGATTCCGGTCGACAACATCCTGTTCGCCAGCGAGATGATCGGCGCGGTGCGCGGCATCGACCCGGAGACCGGTCACTATTTCGACGACACCCGGCGCTATATCGAGGCGACTCGTAATTTGAGCGCCGAGGATCGCTACAAGGTGTACGAGGGCAACGCCCGGCGTGTCTTTCCGCGCCTCGATCGATCACTCAAGGCGCGCGGCGCCTGACAACCGGCAGGGGGCTCACCTCATGTTCGAACTCGGCGTCGTCCATCGCCAGATCAACCGCACCGATGCCCGGACAGCGGACGCACTTGCCGCATACGGCAGCGCGACCGTGCACGAGGCCATGGGCCGGGTCGGCCTCCTGAAGCCGTATCTGCGGCCGATCTACGCCGGCGCACAGGTCGTGGGCACCGCGGTGACCGTGCTGCTGCAGCCCGGTGACAACTGGATGATGCACGTGGTGGCAGAGCAGATCCGGCCGGGCGACATCGTCGTCGCCGGCTTGACGGCCGACTGCAGCGACGGCTACTTCGGTGACCTTCTGGCGACGAGCTTTCAGGCCCGCGGCGCGCGGGCTCTGGTGATCGATGCCGGCGTGCGCGACGTCAAGACGCTCGCCGAGATGCGATTCCCCGTCTGGAGCAAGGCGATCTCGAGCAAGGGCACCATCAAGGCGACACTCGGCTCCGTGAACATTCCGGTCGTCTGCGCCGGCATGTGGGTCACGCCTGGGGATGTCATCGTCGCCGATGACGACGGCGTGGTGTGCGTGCCGCGGGCCATGGCGCAAGAGACCCTGCAGGCGGCGGTCAAGCGGGAAGCCAATGAACACGCCAAGCGCGAAAAGCTCGCCTCCGGCGTGCTCGGGCTCGACATGTACAACATGCGCGAGCCACTCGCCGCGGCCGGCCTGAAGTACATCGACTGAGTCGACACCGGCGCGGCTCAGCGCGCGTCGGGCACCCGCCGGGTCGCCAGGAACTCTTCCAGCGTCTCGCCCCGAAATTCGGCATAGACCTCGAGATTGCTCTTCTTCGAGACCCGGGCGAACTTCTCGAGCACGAAGAAGTTGGCGCCGTGCTGGATCAGGCCCAGCCAGTCGCGGCGCCTGACCAGTTCCTTCTCTGTCTCGCTCAAGCCCGATTCGGTCATCAGCCCTTCCGGGTCGGAGTCGAAACGGCCGCGCCAGGCGGCGCCTATCATGTTCCAGAGGAAGCGGTTGAGCCGCATCGTGCGGTAGCTGGTCTTCAGGTCGAAGACATAGGTGCCCTCGATGCCCTCGATGCCGTCGAGCTGCGGGTTCACGTCATCACCTGCAGGTCTTCTATTGCCGGCGACTCGGTCTCGCCGGCCGCGGGCGCTTCTTCGAACAGGGCCACGGTCATCGCCGTCGTCGTCGCCAGGTAGTAGTTCTGGTGCAGCTTGCGAATCCGCGGCCCGAGCGCACCGCGCATCGCC
>CAXTDH010000682.1:0-2260 GCA_964242405.1 uncultured Rhizobacter sp.
ATTTCGGAGGGGCAGCCCAGCTGCTGGCCGCGTGACAGACGAGCGCGACGACCATGCTCAGACTGTAGCCAGTGACCCCCGCGCACCTCGCTCCTCGGATGCGAAGCCGATCTGCACGCGCCGGCTCGTGGCAGGTGTCGACTTCACCAGTCGGCCGACGCGGCGCAAGCCGATCACGGTCGCGCTCGGAGAGGTGGGCGTCGACCAGCGATGCGTCGTGCTCCACCGGATCGAGACCCATGCCGACTTCGGCAGCTTCGAGCAGTGGCTGCGCTCGCCTGGCCCCTGGCTGGCGGTGTTCGACCTGCCATTCGGTCTGCCCCGGGAACTCGTCGAGGCGCTCGGCTGGCCGCTCGACTGGCGCTCCTTGGTGAAGCACTACGCAGCGTTGTCACGCGCCGAGATTCGTGCCGAGTTCGTCGCCTTTTGTGCGACGCGACCGGTGGGCAACAAGTTCGCCCATCGGCGCGTCGACCGGCCGGCGGGCTCGTCGCCCTCCATGAAGTGGGTCAACCCACCGGTGGCCTTCATGCTGCATGCGGGCGTCCCGCTGCTGATCGATGCCGGGTTGCATTTGCCGGGGCTCCAGCCAGGCGATCCGCAGCGCATCGGGCTGGAAGGCTACCCGGGGCTGCTCGCTCGAGAAATCCTCGGCCACCGCTCCTACAAGAGCGACGAGCGGCGCAAGCACACGCCCGAGCGACTGCAGGCCCGCGCCGAGTTGATCGACGCACTCGTCGACGGAAGAACCCGACTCGGTCTGCGGCTGCAAATCACTGCCCGCCAGCGCGAGGAGCTGCTGGAGGATGCCAGCGGCGATTGCCTCGACGCTGCGCTCTGCCTGCTTCAGGCAGCGTGGGCCGACGGTCGGCCAGACCACGGGCTGCCCGCCGATGTCGACCCGCTCGAGGGTTGGATCGTCACCGCCTAGAGCCAACGAGCGCCACGACGGGCTGAGCTGTCTCTGCTAAGGTGACCGGCGATGCAGTCTCTCTATGTCCTCCTGCTCGCCGGCGGCCTGCTCGTGTTCGTCAGCTTGCTCGCCGGCGTGCTGTCGAGCCGCCTGGGGCTGCCGTTCCTGCTGATTTTCCTGATCGCCGGCATGGCGGTCGGCGTCGACGGGCCGGTCGGCGTGCGCTATGACAACGTGCCGCTTTCCGCCTGGCTCGGCAACGCGGCGCTGGCGATGATCCTGCTCGAAGGCGGCATCAGCACGCGCATGAGCACCTGGCATCTGGGCGTGCGCCCCGGCCTCGTGCTCGCCAGCGTCGGCGTACTGCTGACGGCGGCGATCGTCGCCGCGGTCGCGATGTGGACGATGGGCCTCAGCTGGATGTACGGCTTGCTGCTCGGGGCGATCGTCGGCTCGACGGATGCTGCCGCGGTGTTCTCGGTGCTGCGCCAGACGGGCATCCGGCTGGAAGGGCGCACCTCGGCGACGCTGGAACTCGAGTCGAGCCTGAACGACCCGACGGCCGTCTTTCTGACGCTCGCCCTGGTCGCAGCCATCCAGCACGGCGACGGCATAGGTGACGCGCTCTGGCTGCTCCTGCGGCAGGCGGGCTTCGGCGCGCTGATCGGCTTGGCGGGAGGTCGATGCGTTGCCTGGCTGCTCGAGAAGCTGCCCCTGACCGTGGAGCATGGCGGGCCGCTTTCGCTGATCATCGTCTCGGGCGGGATGGTGGTTTTCGCGACGGCCGGTCTGGTCGAGGGCTCCGGGTTCCTGGCGATCTTTCTGTATGGCCTGCGGCTGCGGGCGAAAGCCGAGGCGGCGGTGCATGCGGCGTCGTCGGCGCTCGACGGCTTTGCCTGGGCGGCGCAAGCGTTGTTGTTCCTGCTGCTCGGCCTGCTCGTGACGCCGCACGAGATGCTGAACTCGGTGGGCACCAGCGTCACGATCGCCGCGACGCTGATCTTCGTTGCCCGGCCGGTCGCCGTCTGGCTGTGCCTGGCGCCGATGCGCTTCTCACCTGCGCACCTGGCGTTCATCAGCTGGGTGGGGTTGCGCGGCGCGGTGCCGATCGTGCTGGCGCTGATTCCGCTGCTCGTCAAGGTGCCGGACAGCGGCCGCTTCTTCAACGTCGCCTTCGCGGTCGTGCTCGCCTCGTTGATGCTGCAGGGCACGAGCCTGCCGTGGGTCGCCCGGCGGCTCGGCGTCGTCGAGCCGCCCGAGCATCCGCCACCCGAACGGCGGGCCGTGCAAGGCCGCCTGACGCTGGACGCGGGCCTGCCGCTGGTCGAGACCTTCGAGTTCTTCCAG
>CAXTDH010000683.1:0-2257 GCA_964242405.1 uncultured Rhizobacter sp.
GCGCTACCCCGACTGGGACAGCTTCAGCCAGGCGCTCAGCAACCTGATCACCAACCAGCAGGTGCCGCGCGGCCAGCTCCAGGGCGTGCTCGATTCGGAGCGCTTCAACCTGTTGCGCTCGCTCGAATTCTTCGCCGGCTTCGGCGATGTCGAGATCTGGGAAGTGGTGCACCGGGCCAAGTGGCAGCGCTTCCACTTCGGCCACGCGATCTACCGCAAGGGCGAGGCGGGCGGCAGCTTCCACATCCTGGCGCAGGGGCAGGTCGAGGTGTACCGGGACGGCGCCAAGGTGGCGCAGCTCGGCGCCGGCACCTCCATCGGCGAGATGGCCTATCTGGCGCCCAGCGCCGATCTGAAGATGCACAGCACCGACGTGGTCGTCACCGAACCGGCGACCACCATCGCCTTCACGCCCGAGACGCTGGGGCAGGTGAGCCCCGGTTGCCGCCATTCCTTCGACGCCGCCTTCATCCGGGTGCTGGTGCGGCGACTGCACGCGGCGCACGAGGCGATGGCGCACCCGCGGCGGATCTTGTAAGTTGCTTGCGGGTGCTTGCCGGCGGTTGCCTGCTGGTCGCCGGGCGCTCGAAGGTTGCCGTCGCGCGCCAGAGCCGCGCGTTCAGCCGTCCATGCGGCCTGGAGCGTCGGCGGCGACGGCCTCCGCCAGATGGCGGCGCGCGCGTCGGTGCTCCTTGGGCATCGAATCCGGCGACAACACCTCGAGCGCCTGCCGGCAGACGGCGGCCGCGTCGCAGAAGGCCGCCGCCCCGGCACCGGCGCGCCCGAGCGCGAGCAGCGCCTCGGCCAGGTCGACGAGCGTCGACGCCCATGGCATCTCGCCGCGCTCGCGCGTCCGCACTTCGAGTGCCTGGCGCAGGACGCGAACTGCCTCCTGCAGCGTCGCAAGGCCGCCCGCCTCGCGCTCGCCGAGGCGCAACAGCGCCAGCCCGAGGTCGTTCTTCGACGCCGCCCAGTGCATCGGCACTCGCTCGCGCCGGTGCTCGCGGAGCGCTTCCTGGAAGGCGACGACCGCTTCGGTGAGCCGCTCGCTTCCGGGCTCGAGCTCGCCGAGCCAGCGCAAGGCGCCGCCGAGGTTGTGCTGGGTCGCCGCCCACTGCCCCGGCGCTTTCTCGTGGGTGACTTCCTTTATCGACTCCCGGTAGGTGGCGACCGCCTCGCGCAGCACCCTGGCGTCGCCCGTTTCCTGGCCGAGCGCGGCGAGCTCGATGCCGAGGTTGTTCTGCAGGTTGCCCCATTCGATCGGCAAGGCATCCCGGCGGATCTCGCGCAGGCCATCGCGGTACGCCTGGATGGCCAGGTGCATGTGCAGCACCCCGCCCTCGCGCCGGGCGATCAGGCTGTGCGTGACGCCGATGCCGAGCTTGGCGCGCGACCAGCGGAGCGCGTCCCGGGCGGGCGTGTGCACCTTGAGTGCTTCGCCGTAAGCGCGGAGCGCCTGCTCCAGCGCGTCCGTGCCAGTGCCAAATGCGCCGAGGTGGCGCAGCGCGGTGCCGAGCCGGTGCTGGGCGTCTGCCCATTCCTGCGGTGCGTCGCCGCGGCGCCGGGCCGCCAGACCGCTGCGGCAGGCATCGGTCGCGGCCTGCAATACGTCCAGCTTGCCGAGGCGCAGGCCGACCGACCCGAGCACCCGGCCGAGTTCGCCCTGCAGGCCGGCCCAGACCGCCGGTTCGCGCTCGCACGCGGTGGCGCCAAGCGCCTGGCGCAGCACCGCCGCCGCTTCCTCGAGCGTCTCGGCGCCGCTTTGGCGCTCGCCCTGCGTCGCGAGCAACGCCCCGAGTTCGTGCAGGGCGTCGCGCCGCTCGGGCGCATCGGCCGCCGCGTCGACTCGGCGACGCGCCAGCTCGATCGCTACCTGGAGCGAGAGGGTGATGCCCTGGCGATCGCCTTCGTCGCGAAAGGCCTCGCCGCGCCGCCGGGTTTCCTCGGCCCACGCCGGATGCCGCTGCGCGCCGACCAGTGCCGCGATCGCCAGCACCCGGTCGGCGGCGGCAAAGGCGTCGCGCCGCAGCAGTTCCTGGCGCAAGCCGCCGACGAGCAGCGCCCGGCGGGTCGCCGTGACCGCCGCGGCGCGCTCCGCTTCCTGGCGGGTCAGCGTCGTCAGCGCGGCGTCGATGACGTCGACGCCGCGGTCGAAGTCGCCGATTCGGGTGCAGGCGGCGACGTCCGCCAGCGCGCCGCTCACCAGCCCGTCGAGCTGCGGATCGCCGGTCGCGGTGCCGTCGCCCGCGGCCGGGAC
>CAXTDH010000684.1:0-2253 GCA_964242405.1 uncultured Rhizobacter sp.
GAGCTGCTCCGGGTCGTGCTCGAGCAGGTCGAGGAAGCGCATGTCCCAGTCTTCGTTGTTGAACCCGCACCGCTCGCCGTGCACCTGGTGCGACAGCCCGCCGGTGCCCACCACGACCACCCGCAGGTCCACCGGGTAGGACTCGATCGCCCGCCGCACCGCCTGGCCGAGCCGCCAGCAGCGGCGCGCCGTCGGCAACGGGAACTGCAGCACGTTGATGGCGATCGGCACGACCGTGCCGGGCCAGTCCGGCCGGTGCGGCCAGAGCAGCGGCAAGGGCGAGGCGCAGCCGTGGTCGATCGGCCTGTCCTGGAACGTCGTTAGGTCGAACTCGTCGTTGACCAGCGATTCGGCGATGTGCACCTGCAGGTCGACGTCGCCCCGCAGCGGCGGCAGGTCGCGCAGGCCGGCGCCTTCGTCGGCGATCTGGAACGATTCGCCGATGCCGAGCGCGAAGGTCGGGTAGAGGTCGAAGAAGAGGCTGGTGCAATGGTCGTTGTAGAACATCACCAGCGCGTCGGCGCGGCTGTCGGCGAGCCACTTCGCGACCGGCAGGTAGCCGTCGAACAGCGGCCGCCAGGCCGGGTCTTGCTGCTTGCCCTTGTCATAGGCCACGCCGATGGTCGGTACGTGGGAGGTGCCGATGCCGCCGATGATCTGTGCCATATGCGAATACCTCGTTTGCGTGGACTGGAGCGCGCCGGAAAATCAGGAGTGGACGAGCTTCGCCCGGGTTTCTTTCGTGGCAGTGGCTTCGACCGCGCGCGGCGCCTTCAATACCGACAGCCCGGCAATAAAGGCCGGAATCGCCAGCAAGGAGATGATGCCGGTAAACCCCCAACCCATCGACAACAACAGGCCGCCGACCAGCGAGCCGGTGATGCTGCCGAAGCGCCCCATGCCCAGCATCCCGCTGACGCCGGTGGCGCGGGCCACGGTCGGGTAGTAGGTCGGCGCAAAGGCGTTCAGGCCGGTCTGGGCGCCGCTCATGCAAAAGCCCGCCATGGCGACGAGCAAGGTGAGCGATGCCGACAAGGGCCCGCTCGCCGCCAGCCCGATGATGCAGGCGGCGCCGGTCAGATAGGCGCCGGCGATGACCCAGGTCGGCGCCATCCGGTCCATCGCCCAGCCGACCAGAATGGCGCCGACGGTGCCGCCGATCTGAAACATCGCCGTGATGCTCGCCGCGGCCGAGATCGGCAGGCCGGCGTCCTTGATGAGGGTCGGCAACCAGCCGGTCAGCAGGTAGATCACCAGCAGGCCCATGAAGTAGGTCACCCAGAGCGCCGCCGTCATCACGCCGTAGCCGCGCGAGAACAGCACGCCGATCGGCCGCTTGGTCTCGATCGGCGGTTCCGGCGCGAAGAACTGGGTGCCGGGGGCGAAGGTCGTCCCGCAAATCCGGCCCAGCACCTTTGCGATCCGAGCGGCTTCTCGGCGCTGAACCACCATGAACCGCGCCGATTCCGGCAACAACGCCAGCAGCAACGGAACCAGCAACAAGGGCAGGGCGCCGCCCGCGATCAGCACCGACCGCCAGCCATGGGCCGGAATGAGGCCGGCGGCGACGAAGCCGACCACGCCGGAGCCGAGGTTGAAACCGGTGAACATGATGGCGATCAACAGCGACCGGGACCGCTGCGGCACGTACTCCGACAGCAGCGTCGTCGAGTTCGGCATCGCCGCGCCCAGGCCGAGACCGGTCAACAGGCGCAGCGCCGCCATCTGCGTCACGTCGTGGGTGTAGGCCGTGCCGATGGTGAACAGGCCGAACAGGAACACCGAGCCGATCAGGACCTTCTTGCGACCGATGCGGTCGGACGCCGGCCCGGCGATCAAGGCACCGAGCACCAGGCCGATCGGCGCCGCACTCATCACCGCGCCGAATGCGGCGCGCGACGTGCCCCATTCCTGCAGGATCGACGGCGCGAGGAAGCCCATGATGGCGACGTCCATGCCGTCGGCCGCGACGATCAGGAAGCAGAGCGCCAGCAGCAGCCACTGGGCGGGCGACATGTGGCGCTCGTCGATGAACGCCTTGACGTTCACGGGGTTCGTTGTCGTGTGCAACCGAGTCTCCAGTCTTGTTGGCGGGGCCTGCACCCCTGTCTGTCGCCGGCATGGCAACGCACCCGGCACGTCGTCGAAGTGTGCGTCGTGCTGCCTTGCGATGGCGTGAGTTCGCTTTCTCCCGACCTCACACTTCTTTATATGCAAGGGTTTACACCAGAGGCACGGCGAGGCGAGCTTGGG
>CAXTDH010000685.1:0-2252 GCA_964242405.1 uncultured Rhizobacter sp.
CCAGTCGGACAGCACCGGGCGCAGCCGGCCGGCCTCGATCTCCTGCTGGGCGCTGAAATCCGGCACCAGGGCGATGCCCAGTCCGGCCAACGCCGTCTCGCGCAGCGCCTCGCTGTTATTGGCGGCGAACACGCCGGAAATTTTCACGGTGATGCGCCCGCTCTTGCCCCTGCCCTTGCGCGGCTCGACCGCCCAGGTCGGCGCCACGCTGTCGCGCAGGTAGTGCAGACAATCGTGTTCGCCGAGATCCTCCGGCCGCGCCGCCGTGCCGCGCCGTTGCAGATAGCCGCGGCTGGCAACCAGCAGCGAGCGGGTGTCGCACAGCTTCCACGCCACATGCGTATCCGGCACGGTGGCGACGTGGCGGACGGCGAGATCGAAGCCCTCTTTGGCCAGCGAACTCAGCCGGTCGGACAATTCGAGCTCGATGCGGACTTCCGGATAGAGGCGCAGGAATTCAGGCAACAGCGGCACGATGCGCTGCCGCCCCAGCGCCACCGGCATGGTGACCCGCAAAATCCCGCGCGGCGCGCCGGCCATATCCTTCACGCCAGCAAAATGCCGCTCGATCTCGGCGAAGGACGACCGCGTCGACTCCACCAGATGCTGCCCGGCTTCGGTCAGTCGCACGCTGCGCGTGGTGCGCCGGACCAGCGGCACGCCGGTGGCCTGTTCGAGCTCGCTGACGCGGTGGCTCATGGCCGCCTTACTGACGCCGAGCCGGCCAGCCGCCGCCGTGAAGCTGCCGGTCTCGGCCAGCACGCCGAGCCAATGCAGATGCGACCACAGCGATTCCACCTTCTTGGTTTTCATCAGGCCATTGTTCAATTTTCTGAACAGTTAGTCCAATGATTTGACCTGTGGTCGCCCGGACCGGGCCGCTACACAGGCGGCACCCATTAACCGAGGACGGACCATGACCGCAGCCTTCACCGCCACCCAGGACGTCGGCAATTTCATCGACGGCGCGCCCATCAGCCTCGCAGCCAACCGCAAGCAGGCGGTCTACAATCCCGCGACCGGCGCCGTGGCGCGCCAGGTGGTGCTGTCGTCTGCCGAGGAGGTGAACGACGCCGTCAAGAGCGCCCGCCGCGCCTTCCCGGCTTGGGCCGACATGCCGCCGATCCGCCGCGCCCGCATCATGAACAAGTTCCTGGCGCTGATGAACGAGCACACCGACACGCTGGCGGCGATGATCACCGCCGAGCACGGCAAGGTGTTCTCCGACGCCCAGGGCGAGGTCGCGCGCGGCATCGACATCATCGAATTCGCCTGCGGCATTCCGCAACTGCTGAAGGGCGACTATACCGACCAGGTCTCCACCGGCATCGACAACTGGACGATGCGCCAGCCGCTCGGCGTCGTCGCCGGCATCACGCCGTTCAACTTCCCGGTGATGGTGCCGTGCTGGATGTTCCCGGTCGCGATCGCCGCCGGCAACTGCTTCATCCTGAAGCCGAGCGAGCGCGATCCCTCGCCGTCGCTGTTCATGGCCGATCTCCTGATGCAGGCCGGCCTGCCGAAGGGCGTGTTCAACGTGGTGCAGGGCGACAAGCTCGCCGTTGATACGCTGCTGCAGCATCCCGGCGTCTCCGCCGTGAGTTTCGTCGGCTCGACCCCTATCGCGCATTACGTGCACCAGCAGGGCTCGCGATACGGCAAGCGCGTGCAGGCGCTGGGCGGTGCCAAGAACCACATGGTGGTGATGCCCGACGCCGATCTCGACCAGGCCGTCGATGCGCTGATCGGCGCCGGCTACGGCTCGGCCGGTGAGCGCTGCATGGCGATCTCAGTCGCGGTGCTCGTTGGCGATGTCGGCGACAAGATCGTCCCGATGCTGGCCGAGCGCGTCAAGAAGCTGAAGATTCTGAACGGCATGGAATCCGCGGCCGAAATGGGCCCGGTGGTGACCAAACAGGCGCTGGAGCGCATCGAAGGCTATATCGGGATCGGCGTCGAGGAAGGCGCGAAGCTGGTGGTCGATGGCCGCGGCGTGAAGATCGCCGGCCATGAAGATGGATTCTTCACCGGCGGCACGCTGTTCGACAACGTCACGACCGAGATGAAGATTTATAAGGAAGAGATCTTCGGGCCGGTGCTGTCCTGCGTCCGCGTCGCTGATTTCGCTGAAGCTCTGCAGATCATCAACGACCACGAATTCGGCAACGGCGTGTCCTGCTACACCCGCGACGGCAATGTCGCCCGCGAATTCTCGCGCCGCGTCCAGGTCGGCATGGTCGGCATCAACGTGC
>CAXTDH010000686.1:0-2250 GCA_964242405.1 uncultured Rhizobacter sp.
TCGCCACCCTGCGCCCGACCATCGCCTCGGCCAGGCTTTCGGTCGTCGCCTCGCCGATCGGCCAGTCGCCGACCACCCGGCCGGCGCGCATCACCGTCACCCGGTCGCAGAGGCGGATCACTTCGCGCAACTTGTGGGTAATCAGAATGATGGTCGTGCCCTGGCCGCGCAGCCGCGCCAGCACCTCGAACAGCTGCTCGGTCTCCTGCGGCGTCAACACCGCCGTCGGTTCGTCGAGGATCAGGATCCGGGCGCCGCGGTAGAGCGCTTTCAGGATCTCCAGCCGCTGCCGGTCGCCGACCGAGAGATCGCCGACGAGCGCATCGAGTGCCACCTTCAGCCCGGTCGACGCCATCAGCGCGCCGAGCCGGCCGCGGACTTCGCGCTCCGCACGGTGCAGCAGCGCATGCGGCTCGGCGCCGAGCATCACGTTTTCGAGCGCGGTGAGGGTGTCGACGAGCATGAAGTGCTGGTGCACCATGCCGAGCCCCAAACGAATGGCGTCGTGCGAATTGCGGATCGAAGCCGGCTCGCCGAAGACCTCGATGCCACCCGCATCGGCAGCATAGAAGCCGTAGAGGATCGACATCAGCGTGCTCTTGCCGGCTCCGTTCTCGCCCACCAGGCCGTGCACCGTGCCGGCAGCGACGCTGAAGTCGACAGCCGCATTGGCCAGCACCGCGCCGAAGCGCTTGGTGATGCCGGTCATCGCCACCGCGACCGGCGCGGCGCGACCGGCAGGCGACACGCCGCGACCCACGGGCGATGCGCCGCGCACGGCATCGGCAGCGGGCACCGGGCGTGACCAGGGGGCGGAGGTCGCTCGCACGGTCGGCGACACGGTTGCAGGAGGCGAGCCGCCGGCCGCTCAGTACTTGCAGCCGTTGTTCGCCATGTAGTCGACCACCTTGACCTTGCCGGCAATGACGCCCGCCTTCGCCGCCTCCACCTTCTGCTTCATCTCGGGCGTCACCAGCTTCGCGTTGTACTCGTCCATCGCATAGTCGACGCCGCCCTCCTTCAGCCCGAGAACGGTGACGCCCGGCTTCCAGGCGGTGACCGCCTGCTCGACGGCCACGTCGACCCGCTTCAGCATGGAGGTGAGCATGGTGCCGGGCTGCAGGTGGTTCTGGTTGCTGTCGACGCCGATCGCGAGCTTGCCGGCGTCCTTGGCGGCCTGGTAGACGCCCATGCCGGTGGCGCCGGCAGCCGCGAACACCACGTCGGCGCCCTTGCCGAACTGCGCCTTGGCGAGTTCGCTGCCGCGCGCCGGGTCCGCCCAGGCGGCGCCGGTGGTGCCGGTCATGTTGGCGAAGACCTCGGCCTTCGGATTCGCGTATTTGGCACCCTGCTCGTAGCCGCACTCGAAGCGGCGGATGAGCGGGATGTCCATGCCGCCGACGAAGCCGACCTTGGACGTCTTGCTGGCGAGTTGGGCAAGCATGCCGACCAGGAAGCTGCCCTCCTGCTCGCGAAACAGGATCGACTGCACGTTCGGCAGGTCGACCGTCATGTCGATCAGGGTGAAGTGCAATTTCGGAAATTGCCGGGCCACTTTCTCCAGCGCCGCCGCCTGGCCGAAGCCGATGCCGATGATCGGGCTGGCGCCGCGCTCGGCCATGCGCCGCAGCGCCTGTTCGCGCTGCGTCTCGTTGGCGATCTCGAACTCGAGGTAGGTCTTGCCGCTCTCCTTCTTCCAGCGCTCGATGCCGCGGTAGGCCGCCTCGTTGAAGGATTTGTCGAACTTGCCGCCCATGTCGTAGACGACCGCGGGTTGGGCATGGGCCGTCGTCAGCGCAAGGGCGGCGATCGATGACAGGCCGAGTCGGCGAAAAAGGTTCATGGGGCGGTTGTGGTCGGAGGATGAATCGGAAAGGCTGGATGATGGCAAAAATCCCGCCTGGCGCGAACGAAGCCTGTGGAGCCGCGACGTTCGTGCAGAGCAGCGGTACGCGTGGAGCAGCGGCAACGGGACAGCAACGGCGTTCGTGCAGCAGCAGCGTTCGTGCGGAGCAGCAGCCGCAATCGCGAAGGAACGACGCAAGTGCGCAAGCTTGTGCATGATTAGCAGGAAGCGGGCCGAAGGTGCCGGACGACCGACCTTAAGTGAACCGCATGGCGCAAAACATGCGTCGTACCGTCCAGGCTCGCCCGACCCCTCGCCCTCGCCCTCGCCCTCGCCCTCGCCCTCACCCTCGCCCGCAGGATTTTCCGCCCCGTGACTTCCGCCGCACCTCGCTCCTCCTGGAT
>CAXTDH010000687.1:0-2247 GCA_964242405.1 uncultured Rhizobacter sp.
GGATGGCGATGGTGGTCTCCTGGGTTCGGGGCGTCGCTGCGGTCAGCGGCCGAAGGGCGCGTCGCCGACGATATGGTTGACGAGCCGGCCGGTGCCGTCGATCTCGGTCACCACCTCGTCGCCGACGTCGACATTGACGACCCCGTGCGGCGTGCCGGTCAGTATCACGTCGCCGGCGGCCAGCGTCATGAAGCCGCTCAGGTACTCGATCAGCGCCGGGATGTCGTTCACCATGTCGGCGGTGCTGCCCTGTTGCGTGACGCGGCCGTTGACGAGGGTGCGCAAGGCGAGCGCATGCGGATCGGGCACGTCGGCGGCGTCGACGAACCAGGGGCCGAGCACGGTGCCGCCGTCGCGGTTCTTGACCCGCAGATTGGGGCGGTACCAGTTCTCGAGGTAGTCCCGGATCGCGTAGTCGTTGCACACGGTGTAGCCGGCGACGCAGGCCATGGCATCCGTCCGGCCGACGCTTCGGGCGGTGCGCCCGATCACGACCGCCAGCTCGCATTCGTAGTGCATGAAGCCGACGTTCGCCGGCCGCCGGGTGTGGCCGCGGTGGCCGATCACCGATCCGGCGCTTTTGAGGAACACCAGTGGCTCGTCCCGTGCCGACACGGTCAGCTCCTTCGACAACTCCGCGAGGTGGTCGGCATAGTTGAGGCCGAGGGCGATCACTGTACCGACCTCGAAGGGCGGCAGCCAGACAACGGCATCCTCCGACAACACCCGACCGTCCGCGAGGCGGATCCGGTCACCCTCCGGCATCGCCTCGTGCAGGCCGCCGCCGTACGCCACCCGGGCCGTCCTCATGCGCCCACCGCCGCTTCCTGCACACCGGGCATCGTCGCCTCGTCGATCAGGCTGCCGCCGAGTTGCCCGAGGCCCGCGAATTCGACCTCGAAGCGCTGGCCGGCGCCGGCTTTCGGTGCGCCGTGGGACACGCCCAGCATCAGGATATCGCCCGGCCGGAGCGTCATGAACTCGGTGACGTCGGCGAGCAGGCGGGCCACGCCGCGCACCCTGCCGCGCGTCGTCGCCCGCTGCAGGGTGAGGCCGTCGACGCTCACTTGCCACGCGAGCGCATCGGCATCGGCCACCTCGTCGCACGGCACGATCCGCGAGCCGATCAGGCAGCTCGAATCGCGGGCTCGAAAGCGCACGGAGGGCCGGTAGAAGTCCTCGTGCGGCACGGCGAGGTCGATGACGATGACGTAACCCGCAAGGTGACCCAAGGCCTGCGCTTCGCTCACCCGGCAGGCCGTGCGGCCGATCACCAGGCCGAGCGAGGCGCCGATCTCGAACTGCCCACCGGGCATCGGCACGGCGACTCGTGCACCCGGCCCGGCATAGGTGTTGCGCGGCTTGACGTAGAGCACCGGCGCCCGCGGCGGCGCCTTGTACGGCGGCAAGTCGACCGCCGAGCCGAGGGCCGCCAGCGCCGCCGGGTCGTTCAGCAGCGTGCCGATCACGGTGCCGGGAAAGCGCGACACTATTCTCATCGCGCCCATTTTGCATCCGGACGCTGCCACGTCCAGCACCTACCCCCATGCACCGCCCCACCCGCGAGCCCCGTCCATCGATCTACTACGACTACGCGGTGCACCCGCCGTGGCTGCCTTCGGCGCACCCGGCCCAGGCGCGCCGGCAGGTGGTCATCGTCGGCGCCGGCCCGGCCGGTCTGGTGACGGCGCTGGAACTTGCCCGCCACGGCGTGCGGAGCGTCGTGCTGACTTCGGAGCTGCAGGTGTCGCAGGGGAGCAGGGCCATCGTCTACACCCGGCGTTCGCTGGAGATCCTGCAGCAGGTGGGCACGGCCCACCGGATGACCGCGAACGGCTTGCCGTGGCGTTTCGGCAATTCGTTCTACCGTGGCCAGCGGGTCTTTCGCATGGAGGCGCCGCACGATGCGGACGACCGCTACTCGCCGATGCTCAACATCCAGCAGCAGTACATGGAGGAGTACCTGCTCGATGCCTGTGCCGCCCACCCACTGGTCGAGCTGCGCTGGGGCAACCACTGGCTGGGGCTCGCGCAGGACGGCGAAGTCGTGAAGGTCGAAGTCGACACGCCCGAAGGCCCTTACACGATAGAGACCGACTGGCTGGTCGCGGCGGATGGTGGCCGCTCGGCCATCCGCAGCGCGCTCGGTCTGCAAATGGAAGGCGCCTCCTACGAAGGCGCCTTCGTCATCGCCGACATCCGGATCGATCTGCCGCTGCCGACCGAACGGCTCGCCTATTTCGACCC
>CAXTDH010000688.1:0-2247 GCA_964242405.1 uncultured Rhizobacter sp.
CGGTGGCACCGCGCAAGTCTGCGCGACCAACGTCAGCGTGCCGGGCTACGGCGGTGCCGGTGGCGCCGGTGGCGCGGGCGGCGCCGGCAGCGGCGGCGCGGGGGGCAACGGCGGCCCGTCGATCGGCCTCGCGGCATTGACGGGCGCCGCCACGGCGCTCAAGTTCAACGCCGCCTATCTCGGCACGCCGGGCAACGGCGGCGCCGGTGGTGGCGGAGGCGCAGGCGGGCGCGACAACTGCAATGCCGCGACCGGGCAGGACGGTGCCACCAGCCTGGCCGCGGCGGCGCTCGACTACACCACCGTCATCGTGCTGGGGTCCGGCCAGATCTTGGCCAACGGGGGGACGCTGAAGGGCCCCACATCGCAACTGCTCATGCAGACCGACGGCAACCTCTGCCTCTACACCTTGCCGGGCGGCGGGGGCCTCTGGTGTTCGAACGTCCTCGACGGCGGCGCGCAGTCGCAGCTCGTGATGCAGACCGACGGCAACCTCTGCGTCGTCGTGCCGCAGGCCGGCCAGCAGCCCAGACCGATCTGGTGCAACGGCAGCTTCGGCAACCCCGGCGCCTACCTCGTGCTGCGCGCCGACATGAGCGTCGCCGTCATTGGCGCCGGCACGCAACGCTGGAGGGCACCGTGATGAGGGCCGTCGGGTCGCGGCGCGGCTGGCTGGCAATCCTGCTCGGCGCCGCGCTGTTCCTGGCGTGGAGCCTTGCCGTACGCGGCCAGCAGGCGCCGCCCGCTGCCCAGCCCGGGCCCAGCGTGGCCTTGACTCCCGCGTGCCCGGCGCCCGCCGCCGGCAACGATTTCAGCGGAACGACGCTGGTGCTGTGCAGCTTCAACAAGGCCAGGCTCGCCGGCGCGAAGTTCACGAACGCCACGCTCACCGCGGTGGTCTTCGACGGTGCCGACCTCACCGGCGCCGACTTCAGCGGCGCCACCTTCGCCGACAGCGGCGACGCCACGCTGCCCACCGACTTCAGCTATGCCGACCTGAGCCATGCGGTCTTCAAGGGCGCGGTTTTCAAAGGGCTCACCTACTTCACGCAGGCCAGCTTGAGCTGCGCCGACTTTTCCAACACCGACATCAGCACGCCGAGTGCGGTGTTCGGCCCGAGCCCGCTGAAGATCGACGACAGCGTCACCTGCGCGGCGCCGCTCACGCGCACGACCTTCGCCTTCGCGGTGATGAACTGCGAGTTCGTCGCCGACTGGTCGCGCCTGGACCTGCGCAACGTGACGGGCCTGCAGGCCTGCGCGGCGCAGCTCGCCGGACGCGATCTTTCGAACGCGCTGCTCGACTATGCCGACTTGTCGTCGCTGGACCTGAGCAACACCAACTGGGCCGGCGCCAGCCTGCGGCGCGTGAACTTCCAGGAGGCCACGCTCGACAACGCCAAGGGCCTCGACGGCGCGTCGCGGACGCTGCTGTCGGGTGCCAAGTTCATCAAGGTCAGCGCGAAGCAGGTGAACTTCAGCGGCGCCAGGCTCAACGGCGCGGATTTCACGCACGCCGAGCTGTCGGGCGCCAATTGCAGCGGCGCGACGCTGGTGAACGACCTCAACGATCCGCTCGGGCCGATCAAGGAAGCCGGCAAGTTCGACGGTGCGCACCTGCAGTACGTCAACTTTAGCGGCGCCAGTCTGAACAGCGTGAGCTTCACCTTCGCGAGCCTGTACGGCGCCATGCTCGGCGCACCGCCCGCGAGCTGCCAGACCGACACCCGGCAGTGCGGCCTCACCCCCGTCACCGGCTCGACGTGCTCTTGCGCGAGCATGGCCAACGCCGATCTGACGCGCACCGACTTCGGCAACGCCGTCCTCTACGGCGTCGACTTCGGCAGCGCCAACGGCACGACCAAAATCAACGGCACGCTTTTCACCGGCGCGCTGCTCGTCAGCGCGAACTTCCAGGGCGCCGCCTTTGGCAGCGACAGCTCGCAGCGCGGCCAGGCGACGGTGCTCAACGGCGCCTGGCTGCAGGGTGTGAACCTGCAGAGCGCGGACCTCTCGAGCGTGCCGATGGGCGGCGCCTTCGTCGACTTCGGGGTCACCAACAGCGACGGCAGCTCACGGCCGGGTGGCAACCTCGCAATCCTGCTGACGGCGAACCACACCAAGTTCCGCGGCTGGGCCGGCAGCACGACGCCCTGTGTGCACGTCGAGAACACGGCCGCGTCGAACCTGCCGACCGACGTCGCCAGCATGACCTGCCCCGACGGCAACACTTACACCGGCGGTTGC
>CAXTDH010000689.1:0-2243 GCA_964242405.1 uncultured Rhizobacter sp.
GCAGAGACCTCCGCCGTTCCGATCGGCACGACCGCCGGCACAGTCGTCTTCGACTTCGATTCCGCCCTGGCCGACAGCCGTTTCAGCCGCGGCATCTTCAGCCTGGCCGCAGGCAACTACCAGATCACCGGGACGCTCCGACAGTCGGTGCTGGACAACGGCACGCCGCTCGACGCGACCAACGGCGCGGTGCGTCTGGCCGTCGTGACCGCTGCGGTCCCCGAGCTCTCGAGCGCTGCCCTGCTGTTGATCGGCTTCGGCATCGCCGCGGTTTTCCTGCACCGCCGCCGTCGCGACTGATGTCGCACCCGACCGACGCGCCACCGCCTCGAAGGAGTCTCATGAAACACCACCCCCTGCTGGCCGCTTCTTACGCACTGACCGCTGCCACCGTCCTGCTGATCGCGCCCGAAGCCCGGGCGCAAACCGCCCCGACCACGCCGATCACCGTCAAGATCATCGGCCTGAACGATTTCCACGGCACCTTGCAGACGCCCGGCACCTTCGGCGTCAACACCGTCTTGCCCGCCGCACAGCGGCCGGCGGTCGGGGGCGCGGAGTACATCGGCGCCTACGTTGCCCGGCTGAAGGCGCAGAACCCACTCAACGTCGTGGTCGGCGCAGGGGACTTCATCGGCGCCTCGCCGCTGATTTCCGCACTTTTCTTCGACGAACCGGCGGTCGAGTCGATGAACCGGGTCGGCCTGGAGTTCACTTCCGTTGGCAACCACGAGTTCGACAAGGGTTCGGCCGAACTCAGGCGGCTCCAGGCCGGCGGCTGCAAGCTGACCGGCGGCTCGCCCGACCCGAACAGCTGCAAAGGCCTCGGCTCGCGCTCGCCCGGCACCTTCGACGGCGCGAAATTCCAGTGGCTGTCGGCCAACGTCTACGAGACGGCGACCGGCCGGACGCTGCTGGCACCCTACGGCATCAAGGCTTTCGACGGCGTCAAGGTCGCCTTCATCGGCATGACGCTCAAGGGCACGCCCGGCATCGTCACCCCGACCGGCGTCGCCGGGCTCGAATTTCGCGACGAAGCCGACACCGTCAACGCCTTGATCCCTCGCCTGCGCGCCCAGGGCATCGAGGCGGTCGTGGTGCTCGTCCACCAGGGCGGCTTCCAGGCCAGCCCGAACGTCGGCGACATCAACGGCTGCGACGGCGACCTGAAGAACGCCGACGGCAGCGATTCCGACATCGCCGCCATCGTCAAGCGGCTCGACAACGCCGTCGACCTGGTCATCAGCGGCCACACCCATGCGGCCTACAACTGCTCGGCGAATACGGTCGACGTGAAGAACGTCGGCGGCGTCGCCGTCTCGACGCCCCGGCCGACGGGCCTGGCCAACAAGGTCGGCCGTCTGGTGCCGGTGACGAGCGCCAGCGCCTTCGGCCGGCTGCTGACCGACGTCGACCTGACACTCGACCGCAAGACACACGACGTGACCGCGGTTGCGGTGACGAACCGACTGGTCGACCGCACCGATCCGGCGATCAACCAGGCGATCGCGACCGACCCGACGCTGCGCAACATCGTCGCCGGCTACGACAGCCTCGTCTCACCGCTCTCGGGCGCGGTCGTCGGCCGCATCACGACCGGGTTGCCGGCGACGGCCGACGCGGCGGGGATTCAGCCCGCCGGCATACTGATCGCCGATGCGCAACTGCAGGCGACGCAGCCAGCGGCGCTCGGCGGCGCGCAGATCGCCTTCATGAACGCCGGCGGGGTGCGCTCGCCGGGTTTCGTCTCACCCACGGGCACCTACCCTTACAACCTGACCTATGGCGATGCCTTCACCGTCCAGCCGTTCGGCAACAGCCTGGTGACGATGACGCTGACCGCGGTGCAGCTGAAGAACCTGCTCGAGCAGCAGTTCGCCGGCTGCCTCGGCCAGACCACCAACCGGGTGATGCAGAGCTCCAACGGCCTGAAGTACAGCTGGAGCGCCAGTGCCGCACCGTGCGCAAAAATCGTCGACGTGACGCTGACGCCGACCGACGTGACGCAGACACCGCCAGTCATCACCGGCGCGCCGGAGATCGTCGTCGCCGGCGGCGTCGTGCAGAACCCCAATCGCAGCTACCGGATCACCGTCAACAACTTCACCTCGACCGGCGGGGACGGCTTCACCGTGCTGCTCGGCGGCACCAGCGTGCTCGGCGGCGCCCAGGACATCGACGCCCTGATCGCTTATCTGAGCAGCTACAAGTCGCCTGCCGCGGCTTACGACCCTGGCCTGCCC
>CAXTDH010000690.1:0-2239 GCA_964242405.1 uncultured Rhizobacter sp.
TGTTGTGCGAGACGACCAGGATCGCCTTGGTCGGCATCGCCTTGCGGCTCCAGAGGGACAGGATTTCCTCGCGCAGCCGTTCCCCGGTCAGCACGTCGAGGGCCGAGAAGGCCTCGTCCATCAGCAGCACTTCCGGCTCGACGACCAGCGCCCGGGCGATGCCGACCCGCTGCCGCATGCCGCCCGAAAGCTCGCGTGGCAGTGCGCCCTCGAAACCCGCCAGGCCGATCAGCGAGATCGCTGCCTCCGCGCGCCGCGCCCGTTCACCGGCCTCGACGCCGCGTGCCTCCAGGCCGAGCTCGACATTCGCCTGCACCGTCAGCCAGGGAAACAGGGCGAACGACTGGAACACCATGCTGATGCCGCGCGCCGGGCCGAAGAGCGGCTGGTCGCGAAACCGCACCTCGCCCTCGTCGGCCTGTACCAGCCCGGCCATGATGCGCAGCATCGTCGACTTGCCGGAGCCGGACTGGCCGAGCAGCGACACGATCTCGCCCTCGGCGAGGCGGAAGTCGACGCCCTGGAGCACCGAGCGGGCGCTGCCGTCGGCCGAGCGGAACGACTTGCCGACGTTCTTCAGCTCGATGATGGTCGGCCCGTTGCTCATCGGCTGTGCTCCTCGTTGTCGCCAGCGACGCTGGCCCCGTGGCCGGTCACAAATGCACCCTGTCCTCGGCGAGCGCATAAAGCTTGCGCCAGACGAAGTGGTTCATCGCCATCACGAACACGCACATCACGCCGATGCCCAGCGCGATGCGCGGAAAGTCGCCGTTCGCGGACATCTGCGCAATGTAGCTGCCGAGGCCCTGGGCCTGCAGCGTCGTCGAGCCCCAGCTGACCGATTCGGCGACGATGCTCGCGTTCCACGATCCGCCGCTGGCCGTGATCGCCCCGGTCACGAAGCTCGGGAACACCGCCGGCAGCAGGTAGCGGCGCCAGCGCAGCCAGCCCGTCAGGCCGAGGTTGCGGGCGGCGTAGCGCAGTTCGGTCGGGATGGTCGATGCGCCGGCGATCACGTTGAAGAGGATGTACCACTGCGTGCCCAGCACCATCAGCGGCGAAAGCCATATGTTGGGGTTGAGGCGCCAGTGGACGATCATCAGCACCGCGACAGGGAAGACCAGATTCGCCGGAAAGGCCGCGAGAAATTGCGCCACCGCCTGCAGCCGCCCGGCCCAGGCCGGGTTCATGCCGATCCAGATGCCGACCGGCACCCAGACGAGCGCCGCCAGCACGATCAGCACGACCACCCGCACCATCGTGTAGGTGCCGAGCAAAAACACGTGCGCCACTTCGCCCCAGCCGACGCTCGAGTGGATGAAGGCGACCAGCTGCCAGACGGCGATCAGCCCGGCGGCGGCCAGCAGCGCGTCGCCGAGGCGCGTGAGCGTCGTGTTCGGCGCCCCGGCGCGTGCCCGGATCGACGTGCCGTCGTGTCGGCGCCGGAACACGAGGAAGGAGCGTTCGAAGCGGGCGACGATCCCTGCCCACTGCACCTGCACGCGGTCCGTCCGGCGCAGCCAGGTCAGCAGCCACGAGCGCGGTTCGTTCTCGCTGCTGCCCTCCTCGAAGCGGAACTTGTCGGCCCAGGCGACCAGCGGGCGGAAGAACAGCTGGTCGTAGAGCAGGATGCCGACCAGCATGCCGCCGATCGCCCAGCCGATGGCCGCCAGGTTCTTGGCCTCGATCGCCAGGGCGATGTAGGAGCCGACGCCCGGCAGCTTGATGTTCTGGTTCGAGACCGAGATCGCTTCGGCGGCGACGACGAAGAACCAGCCGCCCGACATCGACATCATCATGTTCCAGAGCAGCCCCGGCATCGCGTAGGGCAGCTCGAGCCGCCAGAACCGCTGCCAGCCGGAGAGCTGGAAGACGTCGGCGGCCTCCTTCAGTTCGGCCGGCACGGTGCGCAGCGACTGGTAGAGGCTGAACGCCATGTTCCAGGCCTGCGAGGTGAAGATCGCGAAGATGGCCGCGCATTCGACGCCGAACAGGTTGCCCGGGAACAGGGCGACGAAGAAGGTGACGGTGATCGTCAGGAAGCCGAGGATCGGGATCGACTGCAGGATGTCGAGCAGCGGCACCAGGATCTTCTCGGCGAAGCGGTACTTGGCCGCCAGCACCGCGAAGCCGCAGGCGAAGACGAGCGAGCAGCCCATGGCGATGAACATGCGCAGCGTCGTGCGCATCAGGTAGTACGGCAGCACCACCGGGTCGAGCGTCAGCGGCAGCGCCTCGC
>CAXTDH010000691.1:0-2222 GCA_964242405.1 uncultured Rhizobacter sp.
TGAAAGACAAGCCGCAGGAGATGCAGCAGGAGATGATGCGCATCTACCGCGAGGAGAAGATCAACCCGCTCGGCGGCTGCCTGCCGATCTTCATCCAGATGCCGTTCTTCATCTCGCTCTACTGGGTGCTGCTGTCGACGGTCGAGATGCGCGGTGCGCCCTGGCTCGGCTGGGTGCACGATCTGTCGGCCAAGGATCCGTACTTCATCCTGCCGTTGCTGATGACGGCCTCCAGCCTGCTGCAGACCTGGCTGAACCCGAAGCCGGCCGACCCGATGCAGGAGAAGATGATGTGGTTCATGCCGCTCATCTTCTCGGTGATGTTCTTCGTTTTCCCGGCGGGGCTGGTGCTGTACTGGCTGACGAACAACATCCTGGGCATCGCCCAGCAGTACCTGATCAACAAGAAGTTGGGCGTGCTCGGCAAGTGAGGGCGTGCGGGCGCCGACGATGCTGCCACGCCATGACGACCCGATCGTCGCCATTGCCACCGCCACCGGGCGGGGCGGCGTCGGCATCGTGCGGCTATCGGGCAGCGACCTGGGCGCCTTCGTCGTCGGCCTGTTCGGCCGGCCGCTGACGCCACGCCACGCCACCTACCGGGCGTTCCCGGATGCCGCTGGCGAGGCGATCGACCACGGCCTTGCCCTCTGGTTTCCGGCGCCCCATTCCTATACCGGCGAAGACGTGCTCGAGTTGCAGGCGCACGGCGGGCCCCTCGTGCTGCAGTTGCTGCTCGCCCGTTGCCTCGAAGTGGCCGCAGCGCCCGCGAGCGGCTCGGCCGTCGCATCGCCGCTTCTGCCCGAGCTGCGCCTGGCTCGTCCGGGCGAATTCACCGAACGTGCCTACCTCAACGACAAGCTCGACCTGGCGCAGGCCGAGGCCGTCGCCGACCTGATAGACGCCAGCACCGAAGCGGCTGCCCGCTCGGCCGGCCGTTCGCTCAGCGGCGCCTTCTCGCGCGAGATCGAGGCGCTCAGGGATCAGCTGGTCGACCTGCGCATGCTGGTCGAGGCGACCCTCGATTTCCCGGAGGAGGAGATCGATTTCCTGGAGAAAGCAGGTGCCCGGGCGCGCCTCGAAGCGGTGGCGCGACAAGTCGACACGGTGCTCGCGCAGGCTCGCCAAGGCGTGCTGCTGCGCGACGGCATCGGCGTCGTCATCGCCGGGCAACCGAATGTCGGCAAGAGTTCGCTGCTGAACGCGCTCGCCGGCGCGGAGCTCGCGATCGTCACGCCGATCGCCGGCACCACGCGCGACAAGGTCAGCGAGACGATCCAGATCGAAGGCGTGCCGGTGCGGGTGACCGACACCGCCGGTTTGCGCGAGGCCGGCACCGACGAGATCGAACGCATCGGCATCGAGCGGAGCTGGCAGGCGATCGAGCGCGCCGACGCGGTGCTGTTCATTCACGACCTGACCCGTGTCGGGGCGCCGGCTTACCAAGCGGCCGAGGCGGAGATCGCGGCCGGCCTGCCGGCTGGGCTGGACGCCGACGGCCGGCTGCTGCACGTCTTCAACAAGCTGGACGCCGTGAGGGCATCGGCTGAATCGACAGCGGCCTCGTCCTCGAATTCCGCTGTCGCCGTTTCTGCCCGAACCGGCGAGGGCATCGCCGACCTGCGGCAAGAGCTGCTGCGGCTGGCCGGCTGGCATGTGCAGCCCGAGGGTGCGTTCATCGCCCGCACCCGGCATGTCGAGGCGCTGCGCCGCACGGGCGGGCACCTCGCCGAGGCCGGCAGCCTCGCAGCCCAGGCCGACGCAGCGCTCGATCTGCTCGCGGAGGAACTGCGCCTGGCACATGACGCGCTGGGTGAAATCACCGGTGCCTTCAGCGCCGACGATCTGCTGGGCGAGATCTTCGGGCGATTCTGCATTGGCAAGTAGGCACTCACAACCATGACGACCGGTCTGTCACCCGCCCTGAAGATCACGACCGTCTGGCTGCTGCTGGGCGTGGCCGTTTTCGTCGGTATCCAGTGGCGGCAGCATGCCGAGAACGAAACCCGGTTCCGGCTCACGGGCGAGGTGATCGAGCTGCGGCGCCAGGCCGATGGGCACTACCACTGGCCCGGCAGCGTCAATGGCCGTGCCGTCGATTTCCTGGTCGACACCGGCGCCACCGGTACGGCGATTTCCGCCGCCCTGGCGCAAGAGCTCGGGTTGAAGTCGATCGGCCAGGTGCAGTCGAGCACCGCCGGCGGCCGGGTGGTCGGTGACCT
>CAXTDH010000692.1:0-2221 GCA_964242405.1 uncultured Rhizobacter sp.
TGCGGAACGGCCGCTCGCGGTGCTTTCCGATAACGGCATCGATCACGCGCTGCTGTCGCTCGCTGCACAGCACGCCGGTGTGCCCGTTGCGTCGATCTCGCCCGCCTATTCGCTGGTGAGCCAGGATCACGCAAAGCTGCGCGTCATCATCGCGGCGCTGACGCCGGGCGATTTCGCGGCAGTCAAACGCCAGGTCGACGTGCTGGGCGAGGCCTTCGAGGCCGATGAATTCCTGTCGCAACTGGAGGCCGAGCACCGGGTCAAGCCGGACGTGCGCGAGCGCCGGAGCATGGGTTTTGGCTCATGATGGCTAAACGGTCGACGCACGAGCGACCGATGGCTAGGATATGCCGATGACGAACGACCTCACCCCCTACACCCGTGGTGCCGCGCTGCCGGGCATCCTGAAGCAGCGCATCGTCGTGCTCGACGGCGCGATGGGCACGATGATCCAGCGCTACAAGCTGGTCGAGGCTGACTACCGCGGCACGCGTTTCGCCGACCACCCGAAGGACCTGAAGGGCAACAACGAGCTGCTGCAGCTGACTCGGCCCGAGGTCATCACCGAGATCCACGAGCAGTACCTCGCCGCCGGGGCGGACATCATCGAGACCAACACCTTCGGTGCGACGACGGTCGCGCAGGAGGACTACGGCCTGGCGCCGCTGGCCCGTGAGATGAACGTCGTCGCCGCCGAGCTCGCCCGGGCGGCCTGCGACAAGTTCTCGAGCGCCGACAAGCCGCGTTTCGTCGCCGGCGCCCTCGGGCCGACGCCCAAAACCGCCAGCATCAGCCCGGACGTCAACGACCCCGCCGCCCGCAACGTCACCTTCGACGAGTTGCGCGCCGCTTACCACGAACAGGCCAGCGGGTTGCTGGAAGGCGGCTGCGACCTGTTCCTGGTCGAGACGATCTTCGACACCTTGAACGCCAAGGCGGCGATCTTCGCCCTCGACGAGCTGATGGAGGAGACCGGCGAGCGGCTGCCGGTGATCATTTCCGGCACCGTCACCGACGCGTCGGGGCGCATCCTCTCCGGCCAGACGGTCGGCGCCTTCTGGCACAGCGTCCGCCATGCCAGGCCGCTCGCCATCGGCCTGAACTGCGCGCTCGGTGCGACCCTGATGCGGCCCTACATCGAGGAGCTGTCGCGGATCGCCGGCGACACCTTCGTCAGCTGCTACCCGAACGCCGGGCTGCCCAACCCGATGAGCGACACCGGCTTCGACGAGACGCCGGAAATCACCGGCAGCCTCGTCGAGGAGTTCGCCAAGGCGGGGTTCCTGAACATCGCGGGGGGGTGTTGTGGGACGACGCCGGCGCATATCGCGGCAATCGCGCAGCGGGTGTCGAAATACCGGCCGCGGTGTGGGCGTGCCGGGGCGCTGTTCGGTGAGTTGGCGCTCGAGGCGGCTTGAGACGGGGATGTCGAGGCCGTAGGTTGGTAGTGGCCGTGGTCCCGGCGGCCACGATTGATGCGACGGCGAAGGTCGACAGCGGAGCCATTCCGCGGAGGCCGTCGCCTCGGCCGTGCGCCCGCCACACGAGGGCGTTGCTCGGCCGTACGCCCACACGAGTCATCACAACCGACCACTCGCTACAATTTCGCCTCGTCCGAGGAGCGTTGCGACGGCCACTGCCTGGCCGCCAGGCTTGGACACGGCGTGTGCAGTGCCTCCAACCCGCGCGCCGTCCAACCGCGCTCGCTTGACCCGATGACGGTCCGCGGTGTGTGAGCCACGCGGGCCGCTCGACTTGACGAGCGCGCTCTGATGACCACCCAAAAGCCCCCAGTCCCACCGATGAAGCTTTCCGGTCTCGAACCGGTGCTGATCGGCGCGGGCTCGCTGTTCGTCAACGTCGGCGAGCGCACCAATGTCACCGGATCCAAAGCGTTCGCCCGGATGATCCTGAACGGTGAGTTCGAGCAGGCGCTGTCGGTCGCGCGCCAGCAGGTCGAGAACGGCGCCCAGGTCATCGACATCAACATGGACGAGGCGATGCTCGACAGCAAGGCCGCCATGGTCCGGTTCCTGAACCTGATCGCCGGCGAGCCGGAGATCGCCCGGGTGCCGATCATGGTCGACAGCTCGAAGTGGGAGGTGATCGAGGCCGGCCTGCAGTGCATCCAGGGCAAGGGCATCGTCAATTCGATCTCGCTCAAGGAAGGCGAGGCGCAGTTCCGGCAGCAGGCCAAGCTCGTCAAGCGCTACGGCGCCGC
>CAXTDH010000693.1:0-2217 GCA_964242405.1 uncultured Rhizobacter sp.
CCGATGTCGACTCGAACCCGACGGCCCACGCTCCGGTGATCCTCGACATTGCCGGCACCTCGCTCAACGCCGACGACCGCCGACGCCTCGTCCATCCGCTGACCGGTGGGCTGATCCTGTTCTCCCGCAACTGGGTCGATCGCCTGCAGCTGACCGAACTCACCGGCGAGATGAAGAGCCTGCGGCCGGATCTGCTGATTTGCGTCGACCATGAAGGCGGCCGGGTGCAGCGCTTTCGCACCGGCGGCTTCACCCACCTGCCGCCGATGCGGCGCCTGGGCGAGATGTGGATGAACGACGGCGCGGGCGGGCCGGGCTCCGGCGCGCTCGCCGCCACCGAAGCGGCGACCGCGGCGGGCCAGGTCCTGGCCGCCGAACTGCGGGCCTGCGGCGTCGATTTCAGCTTCACGCCGGTGCTCGATCTGGACTTCGGGGCCAGCAGCGTCATCGGCGACCGGGCCTTCCACCGCGACCCGCGGGTGGTCACGCTGCTCGCCAAGAGCGTGGCGCACGGGTTGCTGCTGGCCGGCATGGCCAATTGCGGCAAGCATTTTCCCGGTCACGGCTTCGTCGTCGCCGACAGCCATGTCGACTTGCCGGTCGACCGGCGCAGCCTGAAGCAGATCCTCGCCGACGACGCCCTGCCGTACGAGTGGCTGGGCAACAGCCTGGCGAGCGTGATGCCGGCCCACGTCGTCTACTCGAAGGTCGATCCGTTACCGGCCGGGTTCTCGGCGCTGTGGTTGAAGGAGATCCTGCGCCAACGGCTCGGCTTCGCAGGTGCGGTGTTCAGCGACGACCTGAGCATGGAGGGCGCGCGCCGCGTCGGTGGGGTGGCGGTCGGCTACGCCGAGGCCGCGGCGCTCGCGCTCGGCGCGGGTTGCGACCTGGTGCTGCTCTGCAACCAGTCGCTGGAAGGGGGACGCGATGTCGACGAACTGCTCGACGGCCTGGACGCGTTCGCGGCCGGAGGTCAATGGCAGCCGGACCCCGACAGCGAGTCCCGACGTCTTAACTTGTTGCCGCAGACGCCTCCGGTGCCGTGGGACGAGTTGATGCACCAGCCGGCTTATCAGCGGGCGCTCGAGCGGCTGCCTTGATCGCTGGCTAGCACCTGATCGGTGCATTGGACACCCTGATCGCGGCGCATTCTCTTAGCCTCAACGCGCTGCCGGTCACCCATCACACGCGTGAATTCGCCCGGGTGAACGGTCTGCAACTGGCTGATTGGGCCGGTGCCGGGCCGTGACCGAAATGGCGGACGCCCGCAGCCCATCAGCGGACAAGAGAAGAGCCGCGATCCGGACCGCAGCGGCCTGCACTTGATCGGACCTCAAATCGGCGGCTGGGTCGGTGTACCTGCCGCCCGCTCGAAGGGCAGCGTGATCTTCGACAGGTCCTTGCGCGTCTCTACCAAGACCAGCGGACCTTGATCGAGCGACTCGACCGGTTTGCGTTCACGAGGCAGGCGCACCGGCGCTGGCTCGGCCGCCATCGCCGCCTGCACGGCACGGATCTTCTCGACGTCCGAGTTGACCCACTCGAGCCCGGCCGACTGCGCCACCGCCTGGAGGTTGTCCATCGGCAACATGTAGGGCCGCGGCTGGGGCTGCGTCACAGCAGGTGCCGTCGTCGGCGCCGGTTGGCCGTCCATGACGGTCGCCGGCCCGGGCGTCATGACGGCGGCCGACTGAACGTCCTCCGGCGCCACGCCGGACTCCAGACCCTCATCTCCCGTCGCCGACGATGAAGGCTCGTCCCAGGCCGCCGACGCTGGTGACGCTGCCGATGCTGGCAACGCTGCCGGCATCGAAGCCTCGATCGGCGCGGCCACGGCTGGCGCAGCGGCGGAGTTGGATGGCACTGCAGCCTCGGCTTCCTCGAAGGCCTCGTTGGCCAGCGCCCCGCCCTGGATCAGCCCTTCACTCGACGCTGTCGCCTCGTTGCCCGACACGCTCTCGTCGGATCGGTCCCGGCGACCACGACCCCCGCGGCTCCGCCGGCGACTTTCGCCACCCCCCTCCGACCGCTGACCCGGCGCCGTCGAGCCGCTGAGTTCCGGCTCGACCGCCCCGGCTGCGACCGGGCCGTCGTTCACGCCGCCATTCGGCAGGCCGCCGCCATCGGTCATGGCACTGAACGGCCCGGCCGCCGCGGCCGGCGCATCGGCCGGCTCTGCGCCGTCGCTCATCCCGGCGGCAGCAGAATCGACGACTT
>CAXTDH010000694.1:0-2217 GCA_964242405.1 uncultured Rhizobacter sp.
GTCGCAGGCCGGCGCGGCTTCGGCGACCGCCTGCAGGAAGGGCGCTGTCGAGCCGGTAGGGTCGACGAAGCGCAGCGGCAGGCCGCGGGCCGCCAGGTAGGACACATCGCGCGCCAGCGGCTCGATGCAGTCGGCCAGGTCGAGCAGCGCCAGCTCCGACGGTTCGCCGGCGCGCTCGGCGGCGTCGATCACCAGCGTGTGGCGGCCGTGTTCGGCGAACGCGGTGCAGAGCCGCTCCAGCATGACACCGCCGAAAGCGACGTTCGGGTTCGACACCACCGGCACCAGGCAAACCCGGGAGTGGACGAAGAGGCGGCGCAGGCCATCGGCCTGGTCGAGCGGCATGGGGCGGGACATGGTGGCTGCTTTGCGCATCTCGGTTCGGTTTCGAAGGGTTGCGCCGGCGGGCGAGCTGCTTGTGAGGGAGGTACTTGCGAGCGACTCCAGCACCGCCGCCGCCGCGAGGTTCACGGCGGCCGCGGCGTTCGCGTCACCCGCCATGCAAGGCGGGCGGGCGCAGACTCGCAGCCGACGACGGCGGATGGGCATGTGCATGCGCATGCGGCGGCGGCATCGGCGCGGTGAAGATCAGGGCCACGTCGCTCGCATCGAGCTTGTAGGCACTGCTGCCGCCGCCACGCATCGCCCGGCCGACGAGGGCGTTCGCCGACAGCCGGTGCCAGTCCTCCGGCACCCGCTGGCCGTTGGCGACGCCGACGACCTTCAGCTTGTGGCGAATCAGCGCATCGAGCGCCGGCCCGAGCTTGACGGCCTCGTCCATCTTCGACAGGACGATGCCGCGGCACAGCGAGGCGCGGTAGGAAATCATCACGTCCTCGATCGTCTCGCCCTGCGAAGCGGCGTTGACCACCAGCAGCTTCTGGATCGAGCGGTGGCTCAGCATCTCGAGCAGTTCGCGGGTGCGGCTGTCGCGCTGGGCCATGCCGGCGGTGTCGATGAGCACCATCTTCTTGGCGGCGAGGAGGTCGAGCAGGTCCTCGAGCGAGGCCCGGTCATGGGCGGTGTGGACCGGCACGCCGAGGATGCGGCCGTAGGCGCGAAGCTGCTCGTGGGCGCCGATCCGGTAGGCGTCGAGGGTGATCAGGCCGAGGTTGCCGGCGCCGTACTTGGTGGCGAAGGCGGCGGCGATCTTGGCGGTGGTGGTCGTCTTGCCGACACCGGTCGCGCCGACGAGGGCGTAGACGCCGCCCTGGTCTTCGAGCGCGGTCTCGGCCTCGGCCGTGATCAGGTTGCGCTCGAGCACGCCGGCGGCCCAGACGGCCTCGTCGGGGGCGTCCATCGGCAGAGAATCGCCGAGCTTCCTGATCAACGCCGGCGAGAAGCCGCAGTCGAGCAGGCGCTGCGTGAGGCGGGCCTGCGCCGGCTGGCGATTGAGTTTTTCCATGAAAGCGAGCGCGCCGAAACGCTCCTCGATCAGGCCCTTCATGGCGCGCAGTTCGCCCATCATGTCGTCCTGGTCACGACGGGCGTGGGCCTGCTCGCTCATCGGCTGAGCCACCCCCGCCGGCACACCGTGTGAGTGCGGTGCGGGTGCGCGGTCGAACGACGGCGACTGCCGGTGCGCGGCACGACCCGCGGCATCGACGTCGCTCTCGGCATCGGCCAGACGCGGCATGGCGATGTCGGTCATGCGCGTGGCCACCGTGTCACGCAGCACCGGCGGCTCGCGCCGCAAAGCCTCGCGCGGTTGCGGCTCACGGGCAACCGACAACTCGCGGCCGGCTCCCAGCTCGCGGGTGGCCGGCGGCTCGCGCAGCGTCGACTCCCGAAGCGGTGCGGCGCTGATCACCGGCGACGCCTGGCGCTCGTTCATGCGCTGCTCGAGCACGCTCGCCCGGTCGCTCACCGGTTTGGCCGTGTGGGCCTCGCCCGCCTCGCCGCCCTTGGCCTGGTCGCGGCGCACATCGGCCGCGAGCGAGGCCTGACGACGGCGCAGCATGCGCTCGCGCACATAGTCCTGGAACGACAGCGTGCTCATCGACAACGCGGCGACATCCTCTTCGACCGGCTTGACCGCGAGCGTCGGCTCGATCCGCGCCGCGCTGCGCGCCGCCAGCGACTTGCTCGACGCTGCCCCAGCCGGCAGCGGCTGCTTGGCCGCCATCTTTTCGACCTGGCGCATCGCCTCGGGCGCCATGGCGAGCACCTCCACGCCTTCGGCGCAGGGCTTGGTCGACAGCACCACCGCGTCCTCGC
>CAXTDH010000695.1:0-1862 GCA_964242405.1 uncultured Rhizobacter sp.
GGCCACCCGCTGGCCGCGGCCGTCGAAGGCGAAGCTGTCGACCTCGACCACCGGGCTGGCGAGCACGACCTGCGGCTGGGCGGCGACCCGTTCGAGCAGCGCCTCGTCGAAGCCGCCGCGCTGGGCGCGCAACTCGAAATCCGGCTGGCCGTTGACCGAGCGCACGGCGGCACTGAATTCGCCGAGCGCCGACTGGTTGATCAGCTGCACCGAGAACGCCAGCGCGACGCCGAGCGTCACCGCGAACAGGGCGGCCAGATGCCGCCAGGGGTGATGGCGCAGCTCCGGCCAGGAGAGCTGGCGCAGCAGGGCGGTCATCGCTCGACGGCGCCGCCTGCGATCGCCCTGAGCGGCTGGAGGCCGCCCGTGCGGGTGGGAACAGGCGGCGATTCTTCATGGGAAGCCGGTTCCTCGCGCATGCCGTTCGACGTCATGGTCAGCACCCTGTCGGCCCGGGCCGCGGCGCTGCGCGAGTGGGTGACCAGCACGCAGGCGGCGCCCTCGACGCGCACCTGCGCCGAGAGCAGGTCCATCACCCGCTCGGCAGTCACCGGGTCGAGGTTGCCGGTCGGCTCGTCGGCGAGGATGAGCTGCGGCCGGTGGACCAGCGCCCGGGCGATCGCGACCCGCTGCAGCTGGCCGCCCGACAAGGTCTGCGGCAATCTGGCACCCATCCCGTGCAGCCCGACCGCGGCCAGCAAGGCCTCGATCCGGGCCGGATTGGGTTTGCGTTGCAGCAGCAGCGGCAGGGCGATGTTCTGGCCGACGCTCAGGTGCGGCAAGAGGTGGAACGCCTGGAAGACGAAGCCGAGATGGGCCCGCCGGAACAGTGCCTGCTGCGTCTCCGTCAGGGCGGCGATGTCGGTCCCGGCGATCGTCACCGAGCCGCCCTCGATCGTGTCGAGGCCGGCGATGCAGTTGAGCAGCGTCGATTTGCCTACCCCGGATTCGCCGAGGATGGCGACGAACTCACCGGCGGCGACCGTCAGGTCCACGGCCGCGAAGACGGCGGCATCGGCATAGCGCTTGGCGAGCGATCGGACTTCGAGCAGTGGCATCCTGGTCTTTTGCAGAAGGGTTGAGAGCGAATCGAGAGCGGGGCGAGGGCCGTCACCAGTGTCGGGCGGCGGCCCAGGCGACGGCCAGGTCGACGATCTTCGGCAGGGCATCGGGTGCGTCGCAGGCGACCGTCCGGCGCCACGGCATCGACCGGAGCCAGGTGAGTTGCCGTTTGGCGAGTTGACGGGTGGCGGCGATCGCCGTCTCCGGCAGTGTCGACAGGTCGTCGGCCTCGAGTGCCTGCCAGGCCTGACGGTAGCCGACGCAGCGCATCGACGGCAGGTCGGGCCGCAGATCGCCCCGCGCCTTGAGGTGTCGTACCTCGTCGACCAGGCCGGCGGCCAGCATGGCGGTGAAGCGCTCGGCGATGCGCTCGTGCAGCCAGGCGCGGTCGGTCGGCTCGAGGGAGATCATCGACAGCGGCAGCGGCAGGGCAAAGGGAAGGGGAAGGGGCAGCGGCAGCGGCAGCGGCGATGACGACGAAGACCGGCTTTCGCTGGCGCTGCGCCGTTGCAGGGATGAAATCGTCTCGCCGCTGACCCGGTAGACCTCGAGCGCCCGCTGGATCCGCTGCGCGTCGTTGGGCGCCAGGCGCCGAGCGGTCGGCGGGTCGATCTCGGCCAGCTCGGCATGGAGCGCCGGCCAGCCGTGCGCGGCAGCGCGAGCATCGATCTCGGCCCGGACATCCGCATCCGCCGGCGGCATGGCATCCAGCCCAACCGCGAGCGCCCTGAAATAGAGCATTGTGCCGCCGACGAGCAACGGCAGGTTTTCCGCCGTCGGGTCGCCGCGGAACCGGGCCT
>CAXTDH010000695.1:1872-2215 GCA_964242405.1 uncultured Rhizobacter sp.
GCCGACCAGCAACGGCAGGTGGCCCCGGGCGGTGATCTCCGCGATCACCCGTTCGGCATCGGCCACGAATCGGGCCGCCGAGTAGGCTTCGGTCGGCTCGATCAGGTCGATCAGGTGATGCGGCACCCGTGCCTGCTCGTCGGCGCTGGGCTTGGCGGTGCCGATGTCCATCCCGCGGTAGACGAGGGCCGAGTCGACGCTGACGATCTCGACCTGGACGGTGGGCACCAGCGCCTCGGCGATGGCGAGCGCCGCGGCCGACTTGCCGGAGGCGGTGGGGCCGGCGAGGCAAAGGCAGGCGAGCGCCGCGACGGAGCCAGCCGCGTCGCCCGCGGTATGGGAG
>CAXTDH010000696.1:0-2213 GCA_964242405.1 uncultured Rhizobacter sp.
ACGGCCTGGGCCATTGCGGCGAGTGCCACAACAGCCGGCCGGTGGCGGGCACCTCAAAGTTTCGCAAGGCCTTCGAGGGCGGCGCGATCGACAGCTGGTATGCGCCCAACATCACCTCGGACCTGCGCGACGGCATCGGCGCCTGGAGCAATCAGGAGATCGCGACCTACCTGAAGACCGGCTCGGCACCCGGCAAGGGCGTGGCGGTCGGGCCGATGGCCGAGACGGTGCACAGCCTCTCGCACCTGACCGATGCCGACCTGCTGGCGATGGCCGCCTACCTGAAGACGACGCCGGCCAGATCCGACGGGGACCGGCAGATGCAGCTCTACGCCGGCCGCACGGCGCCCGGCGGCGAGGCCTACCTGAATCACTGCGCGTTCTGCCACGGGGTCGACGGCAAGGGCCTGAACGGCGCGATCCCGGCGCTGGCCGGCAACGGCGCGGTCAACGCCAAGGGGCCGGAAAACGTCGTCCAGGTGATTCTCGGCGGCCTGCCGGCCCAGCAGAACTATGCGCCGATGCTCGCGATCGGCGCCGGCATGACCGACCAGGAAATAGCCGACGTCACCAACTACGTCCGCCAGACCTGGGGCAACCAGGCGCCGCCGACGGCGCAGGCCGGGATGGTCGGCCAGTTCCGGAAGAAGACCGACACGCTGATGACCGCTGGCAGCGCCCTCTCCTGCCCTGCCGTGCCGACTGGGCCGTTGGCTCGGGCGATCGCCGACCCGCGCAACCGGATCGCCCGCGCCCTGGCCGCGATGTCCGAGGCCGACATGCCCGAGCGGGCCGAACAGATCGTGCGAGCGCTGCACCGCGCGGCACCGGCGACACCGAAAGCGGATCTGGTCAACGGCCTGACCACCACCTACTGCGACGTGATTCGACGCGACACGGCGCTGGATGCACGGCAGCGCGCACTGCGCGTCGGCCACTTCAGCGAACTGGCCTATGTCGCGACGGCCAGTCGGATCGCGCAGTAGATCGCATCCGGTGACTCGCCTGCGCGCGCGTCACGGTTTTGCAAGTCGTTGTCAGCACTGAACTTCCAAGCATTCTTGTGGGTGATAGATCGAGCCCATCCAAAGGCACGGCGTTCCATGGGCCCGAGAAGGCGCAGAGGCGCTGCACAAACATGCAGCAGCGAACCGAGCGGCTTGAGGAGATCTACCAAGAGACGATCTCGGCCCTGGCCGAACTCAAAAAGGCTTTGCTCCATCAGGCCTTCACCGGCGGCCTACCGTGATGCTGCAACGTTGGTGTGCCGCTTTGGAAGTGTGTACACATCTGCCAAAATGCGATATCCGGGCGCCCCTGCCCTGAAGGACACCCCATGAAGGTCCCCGCTGCAGAAACTCCCAGCGTCGGCATCCGTGAGTTCCGGGCAGCGCTGGCGGAATACATCGATGCCGACACGCTGGTCACGGTCACCCGCCACGGCCAGGCTGTGGGCCTGTTCGTCCCGCTGCGCCGGCCCAGCGCCGACGACTTGCTGCGCCTGAAAACCGCCACGGCCAACTTTCGCAAGGCGATGCCCCTCACCGATGACGAGGTCGAGGAAATGGTTGCCGACTTCGACGCGCTGCGGCGCGGCCGCCCGCTGCCCAACCGCAGCGCGAAGTGATGCCGGCTCGCCCGATCGTCCTGGACGCGAACATCCTGATCCGGTTCGTCCTCGGTGAAAAGGTACCGGCCCTGCTGGCGGCGCACGCGGCCACGATCGATTGCCTGGCACCCGACACCGCGTTCGAGGAAGCCCGCGAGCACCTGCCCACGATCCTGCGCGCGCGGCGACGGAGGCACCGGCGAGGCCGCTGCACTGGACAAGCTTGATGCCACGCGCGTCCTGGAAGCCATCGAGGCCAGCCCGAAATCCGCAAACACGCGAATCCTGCTGCCACCGGCACCGGCACCGGCACCGGCAAGACCTTCACCGCCTTCCAACATGCCTGGAAGTTGTTCCAGGGCCGCTGGAACCTGGCGGACTGGCGCAGCGGCGCCAAACCCACGCGCCGGCTGCGCATCCTGTTCCTGGCCGACCGAAACATCCTGGCTGATCAGGCCTACAACGCCTTTTCGGCCTTCCCCGACGATGCCCTGGTGCGCATAGCGCCCGACCGTCACCGAGCTCACCGACAAGCAACAGGCTTTCGTCGACTTCGTGTTGGCCCGGTACGTCAAGCAAGGCGTCGACGAGCTCGACGCGGGAA
>CAXTDH010000697.1:0-2206 GCA_964242405.1 uncultured Rhizobacter sp.
GGATTCGGTTGGCCATGGCGGCAGGGTGATCCGGTTCTCGGGCCGTGACCCGTGCCAGCGCCTGCTCGGCCTGCTCGGGGCGGCCGCGTGCCCGGTAGACGACGCCCAGCGTCAGGTAAGCAGCCAGCCACTCCGAATCGGTGCGGAGCGCCTCGCGCACGAACCAGTAGGCGTCGTCGAGCCGCGCGTCGCGGAGCGACTCGACCGCGCGGTTGTTCAGGTACATCGCGACGACGCTGCGCTCGTCGAGATCACGCGTCGGCAGGCGGGCCGCGTCGGCTGGGGGCAGGAAGTCGACGACCACCCCCCCGCCGATCGTCGACCCGGGGCCGATCGTCGGCAGATCCAGGCGCAGGTTGACGTGCCCGACCGCGATGGTGAGGTCGTCGCTGCGTTCCCAGCTGTCGGCGGAATCGAGCAGCTGGTAGTGGACTGTCAGGCCCGACGCCTTGGCGAACGCTGCGGTCATGAGCACCAGTGCGAGGCAATTGCCGGAACGTGTCGCGAACGTTTGTGCTGCGGTGCCGGTTCGGTTGGCGTTGTAGACAAGCCGAAGGTCGCCATGGACCAGCGCGTCGAGCAGCCGCTCGCGGCGCACGGCGCCCCCGTACGAGCCGCTGCCGGGCAACGCCGCGAGGTAGTCGCGCATCGCCGGGCTGAGCGCCAGCGCGCCACCCGCATCGATCGGCTCGGCCGGTTCGGCGAACAACTCGTCGTGAAAAAGCGTCGCCGCCGGCGGCATGGGTTGCGGTGCAGCGCAGGCCACCAGCAGCACCAGGACGAGAAGGGCGGCAAAGGCTTTCATGACGAGCACGGCAGGTATCGCGATGTTGCGATGAACCGGCGGCGGCCGCCAGCGGTGGTTTCACGGGCCTCCCGCTCAGCCCTCCAGCTGCCGCTGAAATACCAGCCCGGCATGCTCCCGCAGCGCGTGGAACCTGATCTTCGGCCAGTTCGACTCGATCGCCCGCAGCTCGGGCGCGTACTCGACCAGCACCGTCGGCGCGTCGACAGCGTCGTAGGCCACCCGGTGGGCATTGCCATCGATAAAGCGCTGCAGCTCCTTGGCGCCGCCGTTCTCCTCCGGGCAGGTCACCCAGCGCGCCACCTGGTAGCGGCTCGGGGTGATCCGGGCCTTGACGCCGTACTCGTGCTCCAGCCGATGGGCGACGACCTCGAACTGCAGCTGCCCGACCGCGCCGAGCAGCAGCAGCGCCGACAGCACCGGCCGGAACACCTGGATCGCGCCCTCCTCGCCGAGCTGGATCAGCCCGGCTTTCAGCTGCTTGGTGCGCAGCGGATCGGCGACTTCGACGCTCCTGAACATCTCCGGCGCGAAGAACGGCAGGCCGGTGTATTGCAGCGACTCGCCTTCGGTCAAGGTGTCACCGAGCTGCAGCACGCCGTGGTTCGGGATGCCGATGATGTCGCCGGCATAAGCCTCGTCGAGCAGTTCGCGCCGCTGGGAGAGGAACGAGACGACCGTGTTCGGCCGGATCTCCTTGCCCGAGCGCGCCACCTTGATCCGCATGCCGCGCTTGAAGTGGCCGCTCGCGACGCGGACGAAGGCGATGCGGTCGCGATGCGCCGGGTCCATGTTGGCCTGGATCTTGAAGACGACGCCGGTCAGCTTCGCTTCGTCGGGTTCGACTTCGCGTTGAATGGCGATGCGCGGCCCGGGTGACGGCGCCAGGTCGACCAGCGCATCCAGCACCTCTTGCACGCCGAAGTTGTTGACCGCCGAGCCGAAGAACATCGGCGTCTGCCGGCCGGCGAGAAACGCCTCGCGGTCGAAAGGGGGCGCGGCCTCGGTCAGCAGGTCGATCTCGTCGCGTGACTGCTGGTACTGCATGCCGAAGCGAGCCGGGTAGGCAGGGTTGTCGAGGCCGTCGAGGAACTCTTCGCCGTTGTTGGCTTCGCTGTCGTTTGTGTCGTGTCGGCCGAAGAGCCGCATCCGCTTCTCGCGCAGGTCCATCACGCCGTGGAACGCCTTGCCCATGCCGACCGGCCAGGTGAACGGCACGACCTCCATGCCGAGCTCGCGCTCGATCTCGTCCATCAGCGCCATCGGCTCCTGGACCTCCCGGTCCATCTTGTTGACGAAGGTCAGGATCGGCGTGTTGCGCGCCCGGCAGACCTGCAGCAGGCGGCGCGTCTGCGGCTCGACGCCGTTGGCCGCGTCGATCACCATCAGCGCGGCGTCGAC
>CAXTDH010000698.1:0-1080 GCA_964242405.1 uncultured Rhizobacter sp.
CATCGAACCGATCACCGCGCCGGGCAAGCTGCCCATGCCGCCGAGCACGACGATCACGAAAGCGGTCAGCACGAAATAGCTGCCGACCGTCGGGAACACGGGGTATTGCAGGGACAGCAGGCACGCGGCGATGCCGACGAGCGCCGAGCCGATGCCGAACGCGAGCACGTAGGTCTTGTTGACGTCGACACCCATCAGCGCCGCGGCGGTGCGGTTCTGCGCCAGCGCCCTGAATGCGCGGCCGGTGTAGGTCCGCGTGAGATAGAAATGCATCGCGACTGCCACCACGATGGCGACCACGAAGGTGACGACCTGGCCGCTGACGAAGGTCAGCGGGCCGAGGCTCAGGTTCTGATTGCCGAACGCGAACTCGACCTTGCGGATGTCGGCACCGAACAGCAGCAGCCCCAGGTTGAGCAGCGCCGTCGAGACGCCGACGGTCGCGAAGACCTGGATGTGCGCGTCGGCAGAGAGCAGCGGCTGGATCACGTAGCGCTGCATCGCGGCGCCCACCAGGAACAGGAAGACGATGACGATCGGCACCGCGAGGTAGGGGTGCAGGCCAAGACGGCTGGCACACAGCCATGCCACGTACATGCCGACCATCAGGAACTCGCCGTGAGCGAAATTCACGACGCGCACGACGCCGAAGATCAGCGTCAGTCCGATGCTGATGATGGCAAAGGCCCCGCCGAGCAGCAGGCCGTTCGCTACCAGCTGGAGCAGCAATGACATGGGAATTCCCTCTGCGCGGGGCGAACCCCGCGCGATGATTGGCTGGTCAGCTCGGCAGGGGACTCAGGGTGCCGCGATGGGCTTGGCGTTGGCCACGCCTTCGGGATATACCGTGGCGAGCTTGCCCTGCTGCCACTGCATCAGGTTGAGCGTCGCGGCCGTGTTCTGACCGGTCTCGTTGAACTGCACGCCCCAGCCCGCTGCCGTGCTGCCGACCGCGGCGCGATAGGCCATCGCTGCATCGCGAATCTTGTCCTTGTCGGTCGACTTGGCACGTGCCAGCACTTCGAGCATCGCCTTCGCGCCGGCATGGTTGGCCAGGCTGTGACCCGAGCGCGGCGCCGA
>CAXTDH010000698.1:1090-2204 GCA_964242405.1 uncultured Rhizobacter sp.
CTGGTAGGCCGCGACGAACTCGGGCAGGCCGGGTGCGCCCGCTGGGTTCATCGTGATCTGCGGGAAGTCGACGTCGTACACGCCTTCGATCGGTGCCCCAACCGCCTGCGCGGTGTCGATCAACGAATGGCCGCCGCCGCCGCCGATCACCGCGCGAGGCTTGTAGCCCGCAGCGCCGGCCTGGCGGAAGAACAGGACCGCGTCGTTCTGGTAGGCGGTGTGCAACACGACATCGGCACCCGCGCCCTTGAGGCGCAGGATCACCGAAGACAGGTCGACCGTCTTCGCGGAATAGGCCTGCACCTCGACGACGGGGATGCCGAGGCGTGCAGCACCCTCCTTCTGGGCTGCGGCCACAAGCGAGCCGTAAGGACCGTCCTCGTGAATGATCGCGAGCTTCAGGGTCTTGGGATCGACTTTCAGCATAGGCGCGACCACCTTGACCAGCCCCTCGAGTGTGCGGTCGCCGATGTTCTTGGCGGTGGGGTTGATGCGAAACAGGTACTTGAAGCCACGGCCGGTGATCGTGTCGGCGGTGGCACCGAGTTCGAAGTACGGGACGCCCGCCAGTTCGGTGACCTGCGTGGCCGCCTGCGAGATGCCCGATGCATAACTGCCGAAGACAGCGGCCACGTTCTCGACAGAGGTCAACCGACGTGCTTCGCCAACTGCCTGGCTGGCGTCGACCGCATCGGCTTTCACCAAAGTGATCTGCCGGCCGTTGATGCCGCCAGCGGCATTGCGTTCGTCCACCGCAAGTTGGACGCCGCGATAACTCTCGTCGCCTAGCAGCGCGAGGCCCCCGCTGAACGGATACAGCGCGCCGAGTTTGAGTTCCTGGGCATGGGCCGGCACGCCGACCAGTGCGACCGCGATCCCGACGCCCGCCACGACCCGTCGCAAAGCTTTGAACATGGTTTGTCTCCAAGTGGTTTGAATGCGATGAAACGCTTCAGACCCACCGGATCGAACTGTCCAGCTATCGGGTCATGAACGTGAAAAAGTCTAGTTTGAAGCGCTTCATTTAAGTATCCGGGTTGACCCGTGGTCCCGCGCAACTACGCGCGCACTTTCGAAATCTGCGTGATCGGCTTCAGGTTGGTGTAGTTCGGGA
>CAXTDH010000699.1:0-2202 GCA_964242405.1 uncultured Rhizobacter sp.
CATCCCGACGTCCAGCGGCAGCTGCTCGCGCAGATCGCGCGCGTGGAGGTGCTGCGCGGGCTGGCGCTGACGGTCGCCAACCATGCCGATCTCGCGGCGCACGAGCGCGATGCCGAGGCGCGCGCCAAGTGGCAGGACACGCTGCGCTACCTGCTGGTCGACGAGTACCAGGACACGAATGGCATCCAGTACGAGATCCTGAAGTCGCTCGCCTCCCATCCCGACGAGCGCCGCGCCGGCCTGTTCACCGCCGTCGGCGACGACGACCAGAGCATCTACGGCTGGCGTGGCGCCACGCTCGACAACCTGAAACGACTGCCGAACGACTTCCCGACGCTCAGGGTGATCGCACTCGAGCAGAACTACCGCTCGACCGGCCACATCCTGCGTGCGGCCAACCAGGTGATCGGCCACAACCCCAAGCTGTTCGAGAAGAAGCTGTGGAGTGCCTTCGGCGACGGCGACCCGGTGAAGGTGCTGGAATGCGACAACGAGGAGCACGAGGCGGAGCGCGCCGTCGGCCGTATCCAGGCGCTGCGCGGTGACGCTGCGGTGGCCTTGAAGGATTTTGCGATCCTCTACCGTGCCAACCACCAGGCGCGCGTCTTCGAGAAAGCGTTGCGCAAGGCGGGCCTGCCGTACAAGGTCTCCGGCGGCCAGAGCTTCTTCGACCGTGCCGAGATCAAGGACCTCTGCGCCTGGCTGCGGCTGCTGGTCAACAACGACGACGACCCGGCGTTCCTGCGCGCCGTCGCGACGCCCAAGCGCGGCATCGGCCACCAGACGCTCGCTGCGTTGGGCACGTTTGCCGGCAAATGGAAGACGAGCCTGTACGAAGCGTTGTTCGCCGAGAGCCTGGGCAGCGTCCTCAACCCGCGTGCGCTCGGCTCGCTGCACGAATTCGGCCGCTTCGTGAACGACCTCGAGTACCGCGCCCGCCACACCACCGGCGCCGAGGACGCGAAGGCGCTGCTGCTCGGCTGGCTCGTCGACATCGGCTACGAACGCCACCTGCAGGAAGGCGAAGAAGCCGGACAGGGCGGCGAGAAGCTCGCCGCCGCCCGCTGGCGCAACGTGCTCGACTTCGTCGACTGGGTGGCGAAGCGCTGCGGTGGTCAGGTCGAGAACGACGGTGGCCTCACGACCGAGGCCGAGAAGAAGAGCGTGCTCGAAGTGGCGCAGACCATTTCGGTCATCATCAGCCTGGCCGAGCGGGGTGACGACCAGGACGTCGTGACGCTTTCGACGCTGCATGCCGCCAAGGGGCTGGAGTGGCCGCATGTGCTGCTGGCCGGTGTCAACGAAGGCCTGCTGCCGTTTCGCAGCGAGGACGACGACATGACCGCCGAGCGGCTGGAAGAGGAGCGCCGGTTGATGTACGTCGGCATCACCCGGGCTCGAACGACGCTGGCCGTCAGCACCCTGCGGCGGCGCAAGCGCGGCCGCGATCTCGTCGCCGGCGTGCCGAGCCGCTTCATCGGCGAGATGAAGCTCGACGAGGTGGTCGCGAAGGAAGATCCGCGCGAGAAGCTGAAGGCGTTGCGCGCCGCGGCGCAACGGCGGGCTGAGCTGGCAAAGGCGGTAGCGGAGGCAGCCAGCGGGCGTTGACGAGCGGCAATGCGCTGTCAAAAGCCGCAGTCACCGGCTACATCCCCTTAAACAGGCCGGTGAAGCTGCGGCTGACCTCGAGCTTTTCCGGATGGCCGCGCACCGAGACCAGCTGCCGGCCGCGGAAATCGCGCGTCACTCCGGCCACGAACTTGGTGTGGACCAGCGGCGAGCGGGGAAGCTGCCAGAAGACATGAGCATCGAGTTCGTCGACCAGCTCCTTGATCGGCTTGCGGATCAGGGCCTCGATCGTCGCCGTCTGCACCCGGGTGTACTTCTCGTCGGAGATGAAGAACAGCACCTCCTCGACCGGAATCATCTGGATCGCCTGGCCGACGGTCGCCTGGATCCAGCGCAGCAGCGGCTTCGCATAGCCCGGGTCGAGTCGGTTGCCGAGCTTTTGCAACAGGATCTGCAGGTCGACCCGGGTCGGGCCGGGCAGCGTATCGGCGGGCTCGGCGGATGCGGCCGCAAGCGGTGCTCCGGGAGGTGCGTGGCGGGCTGCTGCAGCCTGGGTCATTCGCTTCCTCATGCGCTCGACCGTCACGGCGAGTCGGTCGCGCTCCGCGGGTTTGAGCACGTAGTCGACGACAC
>CAXTDH010000700.1:0-2199 GCA_964242405.1 uncultured Rhizobacter sp.
ACCGAACGCCGAAAGGTGGCGGTCGCCTCGCTGGCGATCTGGTCCGGCAGGGGTACGGCGACAGGAATCGCCTTGGCGTTGGTGTAGAAGTTCAGGAAGCAGGTTTGTTGCGGCTTGCAGAGGCGATCGATCTGGCGGTCATACGCCTGGCGCTCGGCGGCTTGCCCGGTCGGTACCAGCACCAGCTCGACGATGCCTTGGCGGCCGATGACCTGCCAGGCCTCGCCCTCGGCGGCCGAGGCCTCAGCGCTGCCGAGAAGGGCGCAAGCCGCCAGCACGAGCGATCGCGCGCAAGGCAGGTTCAGCACAGGCCGTGTGCGCGTCGAGGGCAGAAGCATCCGATATCTCTCCGCAAGGGGCGTGACACACTGTACCTCGACCGGCGCAAATCACGGCCGCGGTAACGCGAGATGCGATCGGGACTTGCCGCTACCGCGCAGGAATGGACATTGCTTTTTACCCGGCTGGGAGGCGATGCCTCGATGCGGCGCAGCGAGTTTTTTGAGTGCCGCGTCGTTCCCACCAGACCATTGCGGATGCGCATCGATCACCTGTCCACCCTCACGCTGCAGGCACCCGGGCGCCTGCACCTCGGCTTCCTCGATCCGTCCGGTACCTTGGGCCGCCCCTTCGGCAGCGTCGGCCTGGTGATCGAGGGCTTCGAGACGGCCGTCGAGCTGACCGCCGCCCATGTCGACCACATCACCGCCGACACGGCCGAGGCCAGCGCCCAGATCGAGCGCGCGGCGAGCTGCCTCCAGGCGCTGCGTCGTCGCACCGGGCGAGACGAGGCCCTGCACCTTCGCCTGCGGCGTGTGCTGCCGGCGCACGCCGGTTTCGGCTCGGGGACGCAGCTGGCGTTGTCGATCGGCCGCGCCTTCGCACGCTGGCATCGGCTCGAGGTCGATACGCCGACACTCGCCCAGTGGCTGGGGCGTGGCGAGCGTTCGGGCATCGGCATCCACGGCTTCGACCACGGCGGCCTGCTCGTCGACGGCGGGCCGGGCATCGATGGGCGGCCCGGCGTCTTGCTGTCGCGCATCGCGCTGCCGGCAGCCTGGCGCGTCGTCGTCGTGCAGGACGAGCGCGAGCGCGGCCTTGCCGGCGACGCCGAGAAGGCTGCGATGGCGGCGCTCGCGCCGATGCCGGCGGCGCGCGCCGGCGAGATCTGCCATCAGGTGCTGATGCGTGTCTTGCCGGGCGCTGCGGGTGCCGACTTCGAATCCTTCGCACGGGGCGTCACGCAGGTGCAGCGGCTGCTCGGCGAGTATTTCGCACCCGTCCAGCACGGGCGGCCCTACACCAGCGCCGCGGTCGGCCGCTTGCTGCGCTGGGTCGGCGCGGGCGAAGGCCAGGCCGCCATCGGCCAGAGCTCGTGGGGGCCGACGGGCTTTGCCATCGTCGCCTCGCAGGCGCGTGCCGAAGCGCTCGTGGCCGGCGCCGGCGGGGCCGAACTGAACGAGCCGGGCCTGGCATTGCACATCGTCGCGCCGTGCAACCACGGCGCCCGAATCATCGACACTCGGGCGGTCGCGCCGGCCCGCTGATCGGCCACGGATGCCGCTACCTCACCCGCCTTCGCATCGAGACCACGTCATGCAACGACCCTATGTGCTTCACCTGTTCACGCCCGGCCGCCAGGCCAGCCCGTTCGACGTCAACATGGCGGCCGACGCGGGCTACCAGATCATCACGCCCTATACCGATGTCGGCCTCGACGGCGTCGTGGCGCTGACCCAGGACGCGATCTTCTCGCGCGGCCCGAAGGGCGTGGCGCGCACCGGCATCTTCATCGGCGGGCGCGACGCGCTGCTCGCTGCCGACATGCTGGAGCGCGCCCGGAGCGCGATGTTCAAGCCCTTCGTCGTCTCGCTGATGGCCGACCCGAGCGGCGCCTACACGACCGCGGCGGCGATGGTCGCGTGTGTCGAAGCGGCGCTGCAGCGGCACCACGGGAGCAGCATGACCGGCCGCAGGGTGCTGGTGCTCGGCGGCGGCGGCCCGGTCGGTCGCATCGCGTGTGTGCTCGCGGCGCAAGCGGGTGCCGACGTGCGGCTCGCGAGCCACACCAGCCTGGAGGTGGCGCGCAAAGCCGCGAGCGATACCGGTGCGCGCTTCGGTGTCGAGTTGCAGCCGGCCAGCAGCGCCGACCCGGACAAGTTGCGCGGCGAACTGGCGCAGGCCGACGTGGTCCTGGCA
>CAXTDH010000701.1:0-2193 GCA_964242405.1 uncultured Rhizobacter sp.
GCGCGCCGACCGCCGGCATCATCTTGGTCGACAGCATCCACATCAGGATGTCGCGCGTCTTCTTGGTCTTGAAGAAGGCCATCGAGTAGGCGGCCGGTGCGGCGATCAAAAGCCCCAGGATCGTCGAGGCGACGCTGGTGATCAACGAATTGAGCGCGAAGTGGACGTAGTCGCTGCGCGCCTGCACCTCGCCGAAGCTCGCGAGCGTCGGCGTGAAAAAGAGCTCGCCGGCGATCGCCTGGCCCTCCGTCTTGAAGGCCGTGATGCCGAGCCAGAAGAGTGGGAAGAAGATCAGCAGCGCGGAGAGCCAGGCGAAGGTCGTGCGGACCAGGGGAAAGGCGGTTTTCGTGGGCATGGCGTCGTGCTCAATCCAGGTTCTTGCCGACCATGCGGATCAGGAACACGGCCGCGATGTTGGCGAGCACCACCGCGAACAGCGCACCCGCCGACGCCACGCCGACGTCGAAGTTCATCAGCGCCTGCTTGTAGATCAGGAACGCGAGGTTGGTGCTTTCGTTGCCCGGCCCGCCCGAGGTCGTGGTGAAGATCTCGGCGAAGACGCTCATCAGGAAGATCATCTCGATCATCACCACCACCGCGATCGAGCGGCCGAGGTGCGGCAGCGTCAAGTACCAGAACTGATGCAGGGCGGTGGCGCCGTCCATCCGCGCCGCCTCCATCTGCTCGCGGTCGAGCGACTGCAGCGAGGTGATGAAGATCAGGCAGGCGAAGGGCAGCCACTGCCAGCTCAGCATGATGATGATCGCGAGCAGCGGGTAGTCGCTCATCCAGTCGATCGGCGTCAGGCCGAAGAACGTCCAGACGTGCGCCAGAACCCCGTAGATCGGGTTCATCATCATGTGCTTCCAGAGCAGCGCGTTGACCGTCGGCATGACGAAGAACGGCGAGATCAGCAGCACCCGGACGATGCCCTGCCCGGGAAACGGCTCGTTGACCAGCAACGCCAGGCCGACGCCCATGACGATGGTGATGACGATCACCCAGCCGAGCAGCTCGATCGTCTGCACCACCGACGGCCAGAAATCGGGGTCGGTGATGAAGTAACGGAAATTCTCGAGCCCGACCCAGGTCTTCTCGCCCGGTTGCATCAGGTTGTAGTGGATCAGCGCGAACCAGATCGTCATCGCCAGTGGCACGAGGCTCCACAAGAGCAGCGTGACGACCGACGGCGCAAGCAGCGCACGTGGCAGGAAGCGGGTCATGGTGATGGCCTCGGTTCGATGCGCCTCACTTCTTGTAGTAGCCGCCCTTCGTCATCTCCCGCTCGGCCGCGGTCTGCGAGGTCTTGAGTGCCTGGTCGACCGACGATTTACCGGCGAGTGCCGAGCTCATCTGCTGGCCGACGGCGATGCCGATCGACTGGAACTCGGGGATCGCCGCGTACTGCACGCCGACGTACGGCGACTTCGGCAAGGTGCTGTCGTTCGGATTGGCGCTGTTGATCGCCTTCAGTTCGGCCGGCGCGAAGCGGGCTGCTTTCTGGAACTCCGGGTTGGCATAGGTCGACTTGCGCGTACCGGTCGGCACCGCATGCCAGCCCGACTCCTTGGCGATCAGGTTGACATACTCCTTGGACGTCGCCCAGGTGATGAACTTCTGCGCCGCCTCAGCGTTCTTCGACGAGGCCGGAATGGCCAGATTCCACGACCAAAGCCAGTTCGCGCCCTTGTTGGTCACCGCCGTCGGCGCCTGCGCGAAGGCGACCTTGTCGGCGACCTTCGACTGCTTCGGGTCGCTGATGAACGAGGCGGCGATGGTGGCGTCGATCCAGACGCCGCACTTGCCTTCGTTGAAGAGCGCCAGGTTCTCGTTGAAGCTGTTCGCCGAGGCGCCGGGCGGCCCGTACTTCTTCATCAGGTCGACGTACTGGGTGATCGCTTCGTGCCAGGGCTTGGAGTCGATCTGCGGCTTCCACGCCATGTCGAACCACTGGCCGCCGTAGCTGTTGACCATGGTCGTCAGGAAGGCCATGTTGTCGCCCCAGCCCGGCTTGCCGCGCAGGCACAGGCCGTAGACGCCCTTGGCCGGGTCGTGGATTTTCGAGACGATGTCGGCGATCTGCGTCCAGGTGGGGTTGTCCGGCATGGTCAGGCCCTTGGCCTTGACCAGGTCGTCGCGGTACATCGTCATCGAGCTCTCGCCGTAGAACGGGGCGGCGTAGAGCTTGCCGCC
>CAXTDH010000702.1:0-2188 GCA_964242405.1 uncultured Rhizobacter sp.
CATCTTGCCGGTCTTCATGTCCCAGGCCTGCAACTCGCCGACCGTCTGCTCCGGGTTCGGCACGCGCACGCTGCCGAGCACGCTTTCGAGCGGGTAGCCGATGAACACGTCGCCGGGCTCGTACTTCGCGTCCTCGCCCGGCGGCAGCACGCCGCACATGTTGTTGTTGGCGGGCACGTAGAGCATCCCGGTGCCGGGGTTGTAGGCCTCGGGCGGCCAGTCCTTGCCGCCCCAGAGGCCCGGGCAGAACGCGGCGCCCTTGCCGATGCCCGGCGTCTTCGTCGGATCGTAGGTCAGCCGGCCGGTCTTGGAATCGATGTTCGTCACGACGTTGTTGTTGACGAACGGCCACGCCTCGACGTAGTTCACCTTGTCGGCGGTGCGTTCCAGCACCCACAGGATGCCGCTGCGTCCGGCGTGCACCAGACCCTTCACCGGCTTGCCCTTGAAGGTGGTGTCGATCAGCAGCGGCGCGGAGACCTCGTCCCAGTCCCAGGCGTCGTTGTGCTGGTACTGGTGATGGCCCTTGATCTTGCCGGTGTCGACGTCGAGCGCGATCGTCGACGAGGTGTAGAGGTTGTCGCCTTTCCTTTTGTCGATCGGCCACGGCGCCGGGTTTCCGGTGCCCCAGAACGCCAGGCCCGTCTGCGGATCGAAGGTGCCGGTGATCCAGATCGAGCCGCCACCGGTCTTGTAGCCGTCGCCGGCGGGCCACGAGTCGCTGCCCGGCTCGCCGGGGCCCGGCACGGTGTGGGTGCGCCAGGCCTGTGCGCCGGTCTGCGCGTCGTAGGCGGCGACGAAGCCGCGCACGCCGGTCTCGCCGCCCGACGAGCCGACCATGATCTTGCCCTTCGCGGCGAGCGGCGCGAGCGTCATGTAGTAGCCGCTCTTCCAGTCGCAGACGGTCGAGCTCCAGCCGACCTTGCCGGTCTTCGCGTCGAGCTGCACCAGCTTGCAGTCGGTCGTCGCGAAATAGACCTTGTCACCGTAGAGCGCGACCCCCCGCGAGGTCGGGTGCAGCTGCAGCTGTTCGGCCGGCAGTTGCGCCTTGTAGCGCCAGAGCTCGTTGCCTGTCTTCGCGTCGAGCGCGATCACCTGGGCGCCCGGTGTCGCGACGTACATGTAGTTGCCGTTGACGATCGGCGGCGCCTGGTGGCCTTCCATCTGGCCGGTGGTGTAACTCCACGCCGGCTGCAGCCGGCCGACGTTGCGCTCGGTGATCGCCTTCAGCGGGCTGTAGCCCCAGCCCGAGTAATTGCCGCGGTACATCAGCCAGTTGCCGGCTTCCGGCGACTGCAGCCGCGCATCGGTCACCGCCTTGTAGGGCGGCATGTTCAGCGCCGCCATTGTCGGTGTCGGCTGGGCCTGAGCGTGCGCGGCGCTCGCGAACGCGCACGCAAGCGCGGCGGCGAGAAGGGTTCGGGTCGGGGTCTTCACTCGGTGTCTCCTTCCAGTAAGAAATTGGGATCGGCGGCGGCTTGAGTCAGGCTCCCTTGCCAGGGGCTGCGGTGAAGCCGTCGGCGACGACGAGCTTGCCGTCCTGCTCCATGATCGGCAGGGCCGGCAGCGGCCGGGGCGCCGGGCCGCCGGCGACGGCGGCCTCTTGCTGCGGCGCGAACTTCGAGAAGTGGCAGAAGCAGAGCAGGGTCTTGTCGGCCGCGACCCACGAGTTGACGTCGCACCCCTGATGGGTGCAGAAAGCGGAATAAGCGACGACGTTGTCGGCCGCGCGGGCGGCGGTCGCCGCGTCGAGGCTGCCCGGTTCGAGCCGGACCAGCACGATGCGGTTGAGCCGCGTGCTGTCGCGCGACGCCTTCGCGGCGGGGTCGTACGGGTAGACGACGACCGGCTTCGCGCCTAGTTTGATGTCGGCGGCGACGAGCGGCTGCTTACCCTCGTCGTTGACCGCGACGAGCCAGTCGCCCTTGCGTGGAGCGTCCTCGGCCCAGGCGAGGCCGGTACCGGCGGCGAGCGCCGCACCCGCCACCGCCTTCAGCGCCATTCGCCGGCCGACATCCGGGGGGCAGCATGTGCAGGGAGCATCGCCCGATCGATTCGCCATTTCCTTCATCTATTGTTTCCTCGGTCGATTGGCAACGCACTCTAGGGCGCACCGCATCGACCCACCACAACTGAATTCAGCGTGCAACCTAACCCCGTGAAGACCCTAATCGACGCCCCCTCCAAA
>CAXTDH010000703.1:0-2187 GCA_964242405.1 uncultured Rhizobacter sp.
GAGGAGGGTCGGGCTGCCACGTTCGAGGCGTGTGTCGGCGTCGACGCCTTTGGGCCAGACCACGAAGTAAGGCACCCGGGTGCCGTCGGCGCTGGTCGCGAAGTGCTGCGTCGCCCGCATGCCGTCGGCAGCGAAGAAGTCGGGCAGCGCCTTGAGCCGCTCGCGGTAGGTGCCGAGTGGGTCGTCGGCGCTGCCGAGCCAGAGGGCGTCCGGGCTCAGGAAATCGGTCGCCACCATCCACCAGTGCTCGGCGAGCGGGTCGTCGGCGAACATCGGGTCGTGCAGTGCCGAGACGCTCAGGGTGCCGGGGAAGGGTGCGGTGATGTCCAGTCGCTCGAAGCCACCGTGCTCGGTCCGTCGCCACTGCTCCAGCCGGCTCGCGACGTCGTCGAGGATGTTGACGATGCAGTGGTCGCGGGTCGTCGTGAAGCCGGCGAGTGAGCGTGTCGGGGTCGGTGTGAACAGGGCGTGGAAGCGGCGTTCACCGGCGAGGTAGGCCGCGGCATCGCTGGCGAGCAGCGAGCCGCTCGGCCACGTCTCGCCTGCGACCTGCCAGTCGCTGCGCAACTCGAGCACCAGGGTATCGGCCGGATGGCCGGCGCTGTTCCAGAACGCCACCGTAGCGTCCGCGGGGACGTCCAGTGCCTGCAGGCCATGCTCGCCCGCATCGATGAAGCGTTGCTGATGATAGAAATCGAGCGCGCGCGAGAAGTGGATGCGCTGGTGGCCGGGCGTGGCATCGACCGAGACGCCGACGCTGACGTCGCCGGTTTCGCCTTCAAACACGGTCTGCGCCTCGGCCAGCGGCGTGCCGCGATGCCAGCGCTTGACGACCCGCGGATAGCCGGAATCGGTCAGCGAGCCGGAACCGAAATTGGTGCCGACGTAGACGGTTTGCTCGTCCAGCCACTCGACGCGGCTCTTCGCCTCGGGCAGTTCGAAGCCACCGACGACGAAGGCCTTGGCGACGGTATCGAACTCGCGCACGACGACCGCATCGGCGCCGCCTCGCGAGAGGTGCACCAGGCACAGGCGGTGGTCCGGTGCGAGACCCGCGGCACCGCCCCAGACCCAGTTCTCGCCTTCGGCCGCGCCCAAGGCATCGAGATCGAGCACCGTCTCCCACGGCGGCTCGGCCTGGCAATAGCCGGCAAGCGTGGTGCGTCGCCAGAGGCCGCGAGGGTGATCCGCGTCCTGCCACAGGTTGTAGAAGGCGTCGGCACCGCGACGCGAGACCTGCGGGATCCGGGCCTTCGAATCGAGCAGCGCTCGTAACCGCTGGCGCGTGGGTTCGTAGTCGGGCCGGGCGGTCAGCAGCTGCTCGGATTCGGCATTGCGGGCCCGAACCCAGGCCAGGGCGTCGTCGCCCAGAACCGCTTCGAGCCACAAGAATTCGTCGACGCTGTCGGGGGATGGAACGGCCTCACGCACCATGGTTCAGACGCTCCGGCGTGATCTCGACCGAGCGCTGCCCGTCTCCGACCCAGGCGGCGCCGTCCTGCACGCTGACCTGCAGCTGCATGCCGCGCTGGGCGAGCGCGGCAAGTGCCAGGCTCTGCTGCGGATCGACCCGCCAGACGGCGATGTTGCGCGCCCGGGTGATCTTGGTGGCGACGCCGGCCCACCAGATCGGCGTGCTGGCGCTGAAGCTCACCACGCTGACCCGTTCGGCCCGGCTGCTTGCCTTCATCAGGCGCTTGTCGTCCGGCTGGCCGACCTCCACCCAGTGCAGGATCTGGCCGGTCAGGTCCTTGTGCCAGAGCGCCGGCTCGTCGGCCTCCCACAGGTCCTTGGCGAAGTCGAGCGTGCCCTGGCGGTCGTCGGCCGGCAGCCAGAGCGCCATCGCCAGCAGCCGGATCATCATCCGCTCGTCGGTCTCGGACGGGTGCCGGGCGATCGTCACCGGGTGGTCGAGATAGACATTGCGGTCCATGTCGGCGATCTGCAGATTTGCCTTGTAGATGGTCGCCTTGATGGCCATGGCTCTCGGTATCGGTACGGGTGGGGAATCGGCCGATTAGAGCATCCGGCGTTCGGCAGGTCGGCGGGGGCCGGAGGCGCCGACAATGGCGGCCCAAGAAACGATCAGCGAGATGCACCCATGTCCATGAAGAAGACCGACCTCGTCAAAAACCTCGCCAAGAAGCTCGACGGGAGGATGAAGTCTGCCGGCACGCCCGACCGTTT
>CAXTDH010000704.1:0-2182 GCA_964242405.1 uncultured Rhizobacter sp.
GGCGTTGTCGGTAGCTTACGGCGCGGGTCTGCGCGCCAGCGAAGTCTGCCGGCTGAAGGTCGGCGACGTCGACAGCCAGCGCATGGCACTCCGCGTCGAGCAGGGCAAGGGCGCCAAGGACCGCTACGCCATGCTCAGCCCCGTGGTGCTGCAGCGGCTGCGCGCCTGGTGGCGCATCGGCCATGCCCAGGGCCGGATCCTGCCCGGCGGCTGGCTCTTCCCGGGGCTGGATGTGATGGAGCCACTGAGCGCACGGCAACTCAACCGCGCCGTGCACGACGCCGCCGCGGCCGCCGGCATCGCCAAGCGCGTGACGACGCACACGCTGCGCCATTCCTTCGCCACCCACCTGCTCGAGCGCAAGGTCGACATCCGGGTTATCCAGGTCCTGCTGGGCCACAAGAAGCTCGAGACGACATCGATCTACGCCCACGTGGCCACCGACCTGCTGCGCGAGGTGATCGGCCCGCTGGAGGATCTGCCGCCCTCGTCGTGAGGCGGGCGCCGTGGGGCGGCCCGCGCTCGAGGTCGCCGACATCTTCCGTGAACACGGCCCGGCCTGGCGCGAGGCCCAGCGCGGCCATCTGAGCATGGCCCAACTCAAGGTGATGTCGGCCATCACCCAGTGCCGCACGGCGGCGCTGGGAGGACATGTCCTGCGCTGCGAAGGCTGCGGGACCGACCAGATCGCCTACAACTCGTGCCGCAACCGCCATTGCCCGAAGTGCCAGAGCGCGGCAGCCCAGCGCTGGCTCGATGCCCGGCAGGCCGACCTGCTGCCGGTCGACTACTACCACGTGGTCTTCACGCTGCCGGCGCCGATCGCCGACATCGCGTACACGAACAAGGCCGTGATCTACGGGCTGCTGTTCGATATGGCCGCCGAGGTGCTGCAGACCATCGCTGCCGACCCCAAGCATCTCGGAGCGCGCATCGGCGCGACGCTCGTGCTGCACACCTGGGGCTCGGCGCTGACGCACCACCCGCATGTGCACGGCATCGTGCCCGGCGGCGGGCTCTCGGCCGACGGCACGCGTTGGGTGGCCTGCCGTCCCGGCTTCTTCCTGCCGGTGCGCGTCCTGTCGAGATTGTTCCGCCGACGCTTCCTCGAAGAGCTTGACCAATTGCATCAAGCCGGCAAGCTGCGGTTCTTCGGCGAGCACGTGGGGCTGGCAGACGCCCGCGCGTTCAGGCAGTGGCTGGCGCCGATGCGCCGGTGCGAGTGGGTGGTCTATGCGAAGCGGCCGTTCGCCGGCCCCGCCGCGGTGCTCGCCTACCTGTCGCGCTACACGCACCGCGTGGCGATCTCCAACGGCCGTCTGATCTCCTTGGACGAACGCGGCGTGACCTTCCGCTGGAAGGACTACCGCGCCAAGGGCAGGACGCGCTACAAAACCATGACCCTCGACCCCGAGGAGTTCATGCGCCGCTTCCTGCTGCATGTCCTGCCCGGCGGCTTCCACCGGATCCGGCACTACGGGCTGCTGGCCAACGGCAGCCGCAGACTGAACCTTGCCGCGGCGCGGCAACTGCTCGGTGTGCTCGCCGACGTCACGCCGACCGTCGCCGGCGAAGCCGCGGCCAACGACGAGCCCGATTCGAAGCCGCCCACCTTCGTCTGCCGGCACTGCGGACGACCGATGCTGGTCGTGACGCTGCTTGCGCCGGAGTGTCGTATTCGGGCGCCACCTCGGGCTGCGGCGGGATGATCGATTCGAGCACCCAACAAGCACCGCCGTCCGATGGCGGGTGGGCGAGCTCGTGTTCGCGCACTCGCCACCCTCGTCATCGGCGGCAAGTGCGTTCAGTTTGCCGAGGCGGCGCCGCCCAACGTCCGCATTGCAGGGCGCCCTTCGCGCAGCAGACATCGCCGTCGAGCCCGACCGGCCACCGCCGTGCAGCGCAAATCGCCATAACGACGTAGCGTCAAACAACCACCGTGGCGTACGCCGCGGTTTCCTCCCTCGAGGCTTGTCCGACACCTGCCCTCAGGTCGGTTCATCTCGCTGCCTTGCCGCGTGCGCGGGCAGGCGTCCGACAACCCTTAACAGCGGCAGCGGCTCCTGGAGGATGAAGGTCGGCTGCGGGATGTCGACCGTCCGGGAGCGCCTGGCCGGTGCAGGCCTGGGCGCTGGCTGCCATTGGCACATCCACTCGGGGCGGTGATCTTCGCGGACGACCG
>CAXTDH010000705.1:0-2178 GCA_964242405.1 uncultured Rhizobacter sp.
GCCCTGGATGGCGCGACGCAGCATCTTGCCGGAACGCGTCTTGGGCAGCAGGTTGACGAAGTGGACACGCGCCGGGCGGGCCAGCGGGCCGAGTTGCCGATCGACCGTCGCCATCAACTGGCCCTCGAGCGCCAGCCGGGCCGCGCCGTCGACGACCGCCGATGCATCCTTCGGCACCACGAAGGCCATCGCCACCTGGCTCGTGAGCGCATCCGCGACGCCGACCACCGCCACCTCGGCGACGCCCGCATCGCTGGCGATGCTTTCCTCGATCTCGCGCGTGCCGAGCCGGTGCCCGGCGACGTTGATGACGTCGTCGGTGCGGCCGAGGATGAAGTAGTAGCCGTCGGCATCGCGAACCGCCCAGTCGAAGGTGCTGTAGACCTGCCGGCCGGGGAAGTCGGACCAGTAGGTCGAGACGAAGCGGGCGTCGTCTCGCCACACGGTCTGCATGCAGCCGGGCGGCAGCGGGTAGGCGATCGCCAGCACGCCTTTGCGGTCGGGCTCGACGATATCCTGGCCGGTCGCCTCGTCGATCAGGCGGACGTCGTAGCCGTACATCGCGAAGCCGGGGCTGCCGTGGCGACTGGTTTGCGGCGCGACACCGTTCGCGAGGGTGAGGATCGGCCAGCCGGATTCCGTCTGCCAGTAGTTGTCGATCACCGGCTTGCCGATGGCCTCGGCGATCCAGCGCGCGGTCGGCTCGTCGAGCGGTTCGCCGGCCAGGAACAGCGCGCGCAAGCCGCCGAGGTCGTACTGCCGCAGAAAGGCCGGGTCATGGCGCTTCAGCACCCTCACCGCCGTCGGCGCGCTGAACATCACGCTGACGCGGTGCCGCTCGACCAGTTGCCACCAGATGCCGGCGTCGGGCCGGGTCGGCAGCCCTTCGTACATCAGCGTCGCCATGCCGGCGATCAGCGGAGCGTAGACGATGTAGCTGTGGCCGACGACCCAGCCGATGTCGCTGGTGCAGAAGAAGGTTTCGCCCGGTTCACCGCGAAAGATGTGGCGGATGCTGGCGGCGAGCGCGACCGCGTAGCCGCCGGTGTCGCGCTGCACGCCTTTCGGCCTGCCGGCGGTGCCGCTGGTGTAGAGGGTGTAGCTCGGGTGCTCCGATGGCAGCCAGACGCAGGGCACGACGGCGTCCAGGTGCTTTTGCCGGAGCTCTGCCCAGGCCACGTCTCGACCGTCGACCCGCGTCATGGTCGCAAGCCCCCGGTCGACGAGCAACACCCGCGGCGGCTGGTGCTTCGCCAGGCGGATCGCCTCGTCAAGCAGCGGCTTGTAGGCGATGACCTTGCTCGAACGGCTGCCGGCATCGGCGCTGACGACCACCACCGGTTCGGCATCGTCGATCCGGCTCGCCAGGCTGCCGCTCGCGAAGCCGCCGAAGACGACGCAGTGCACGGCGCCGATCCGGGCACAGGCGAGCATCGCGAACATCGCCTCGGGGATCATCGGCAGGTAGATCAGCACCCGGTCGCCCTGCTGTACACCGAGCTCCAGGAGGCTGGCGGCCATGCGCTGGATTTCGGCGTGCAGCTCGCGGTAGCTGTAGATGCGCTCCTCGTCGGTCTCGGTCGAGACCCAGATCAGCGCGTCCTGCTCGCCGCGCGCCGAGAGGTGACGGTCGACGGCGTTATGACAGAGGTTGGTCGTGCCGCCGACGAACCAGCGGGCGAACGGTGGCCGGCTCGCGTCGCACACCTGCTCGAAGGGTTGCTGCCAGTCGATCAGCGCCGCCTGCTCGGCCCAGAAAGCGTCGCGGTCGGACAGCGAACGGCGGTGAAAGGCCTCGTAGGGGGTGTCAAACATTGGGGGACTCCTGACGGGCGGCTCGCGGGCGATCAGGCCGCCCGCGAGCTCAGATCCGGACGACGCAGCGGCCGCGGGACCGGCCTTGCATCAACATCGTCGCCGCCTCGATGGCGCCCTCGAGCGGCACCTCGGTGGTGATGGCATCCAGCGTCGCCGGATCAAGGTCCGTCGACAGCCGCTGCCAGGCTTGCCGGCGCAGGGCGATCGGCGCCATGACGCTGTCGATGCCGGCCAGCGTGACGCCGCGCAGGATGAAGGGCATCACCGTCGCCGGCAGATCGAAGCCCTGGGCCAGGCCGCAGGCGGCGACGACGCCGCCATAACGCGTCTGCGCCAGCGCATTGACGAGCGTATGGCTGC
>CAXTDH010000706.1:0-2172 GCA_964242405.1 uncultured Rhizobacter sp.
AATACCAGCCGCCGCTGCTTCGTGTAGCCGATGCTCGCCGCCGCCCCACCGAAGCCGGCGTCGCGGCGCGACCGGACTTCGACAAAGACCAGGGTGCCGTCCGGCTCGCTCATGATCAGGTCGATCTCGCCGCCGCGCGCGTTCGGACCGCCCGCGACTCGATAATTGCGTCGTACGAGCTTCAAGCCGTGGCGTGACAGCAGCGCCAGCGCTCGCAGCTCGCCGGCATCGCCCATACTCTTGGTGGTCGTCTTCTCCACCCCGACCCGAACCGGCCTTTTCGTGACCACCGTCGATGCCTCGCTGTTGCAACGAGCTGCCGCCAGCGCGACCGGCGGGCAGCAGCACCCGCCCGGCGCACTGTACGTCGTCGCGACGCCGATCGGCAACCTGGCCGACATCAGCCTGCGCGCCATCCACCTGCTGACGCTCGCCGACGCGATCGCCTGCGAGGACACCCGGCACAGCGCACCGCTGCTGCGAGCGCTCGGCATCGATGGCAAGCCGCTGCTGGCGGTGCACGAGCACAACGAACGGGAAGCGGCCGCCGGCGTGCTGGCACGGCTCGACCGGGGGGAAAGGGTCGTCTACATCAGCGACGCCGGCACGCCGGCCGTCAGCGACCCTGGCGCGGCGCTGGTCGCTGCGGTGCAAGCCGCAGGCTACCGGACGCTGCCGATCCCGGGGGCGAGCAGCCTGGTCGCGGCGCTCAGCGTCGCCGGTGACGCCACGCCGGGGCCCTTCACCTTTCTCGGCTTCCTGTCGCCGAAGGCCGGCGAGCGCGCCGCTGCCTTGCAGCGCCTGGCCGCCGATCCGTCGACCCAGGTGCTGTTCGAGGCGCCGCACCGCATCGAATCGCTGGCAGGCGGCTTGGCAAGCGCCTGCGGAGCGCGCCGGCTGACGGTCTGTCGGGAGCTGACCAAGCAGTTCGAGACAGTGATGACGCTCACGGCCGACGACTTCCCCGCCTGGCTGGCTGCCGACGCCAACCGTTGTCGCGGCGAATTCGTGATCGTCGTGCATGCACGTCCGGAAGCGATGGCGGACGAGTCGGCAGCCCACGACCGCACGCTTCGCGTCCTGCTGGCCAACCTGCCCTTGAAACAGGCCGTGGCGCTGACGGCCGAGCTGACCGGCGCACCGCGCAATGTGCTCTACGAAAGAGCCCTGGCGCTGAAGAAGGGGAGCCCTGACCGGGGGATCGAGTGATCGGGCTGGCTCCTACAATTCCGCAACACCCGAGGACGTTGCCCCCATGATTTCCCGCGAACCCACGATCGAACGCCTGGCCGTCGCCCGCTCGCTGCTGCTCGAACCTTTCGGCCTCACCGACGCCAGCCTCGCCAGGGCGCTCGCCGCCATCGCGACCCACCGCATCGACGACGCCGACCTCTACTTCCAGTACACCCGCAGCGAAGGCTGGAGCCTGGAGGAGGGCATCGTCAAGAGCGGCAGCTTCGGCATCGACCAGGGTGTCGGCGTGCGCGCGGTGGCCGGCGAGAAAACGGCCTTTGCCTATTCCGACGACATCTCCGAGGCGGCGCTGATGGACGCGGCAGCGACGGTGCGCACCATCGCCGCCAACGGCCAGAGCCGGCGGGTCAAGGTTGCCACGACGCAGAAGGTCGCGTCGAGCCGGGTGCTGTACGCGCCGATGGACCCGATCGCAACGCTCGACAGCACCGCCAAGGTCGCGTTGCTCGAAAAGGTCGAGAAGCTCGCCCGGGCCAAGGATCCGCGCATCGTCCAGGTGATGGCGGGCCTCGCCGGGGAATACGACGTGGTGCTGGTGGCGCGGGCCGATGGCACGCTCGCCGCCGACGTCCGGCCGCTGGTGCGTCTTTCGGTGACGGCGATCGCCGAACAGACGGTCGACGGCGTGGTGCGCCGCGAAGTCGGATCGGGCGGCGGCGGGGGCCGTTTCGGCTTCGCCTATTTCGACGACGCGATGATCGAAAGCTATGTGCGGGACGCGGTCAGCGCCGCCCTGACCAACCTCGAATCGCGCCCTGCCAAGGCCGGCATGATGAGCGTCGTCCTCGGCCCGGGCTGGCCCGGCGTGCTGCTGCACGAGGCGATCGGCCACGGCCTGGAGGGCGATTTCAACCGCAAGGGCTCGAGCGCTTTCAGCGGCCGGATCGGCCAGCGGGTCGCGGCCAAGGGCGTCACCGT
>CAXTDH010000707.1:0-2172 GCA_964242405.1 uncultured Rhizobacter sp.
CACCGACACCGACACCGACACCGACACCGACACCGACACCGACACCGACACCGACGCTGGCGTCGACACCGCCGCTGTTCGCTGTGTCCGAAACATCGACGGCCGGCCCGCCTGCCGCCGCTTCGCCGTTGCCGCCTGCCGCTCAGTATGGCAACGCGCCGCCGTCATTGCTTGCATCCCCGCGCGGCGACGCAACCTCCCCAACACCCGTCGCCTCGTACAGCGAAGCGACGTCGCCGCCGCCTGCAGCCGGCCAAGCCATCGTTCGCGGCAGCTACTGGCTGCAGCTCGGCGCCTTCCGCCAGCACAACGGGGCGGTGAGTTTTCGCCGCCAGGTCGAGGGGCAGGCCGACTGGCTGTCGCCGCTCCTGACGGTGTTCGGCGATGCGGCCCTCTTCAAGCTCCAGGCCGGCCCGTATGTCAGCCGGGAAGATGCGCGGGATGCGGCCGTCCGCCTGCGCGCCGTGCTGCAGCTGGTGCCGGTGATCGTCGAGCGCCGCTGATCGCCATCCGTCCGCCCGGCCCATCGACGCGGATGGATGGCCTCGGCTGCTTCGTTGCGGATCAGCTTGCGGCCGGGCCTTCTCTTGCCAAGACTTCTCTCGCCAAGATTTCGCGGTGCAGCCGGATGTTGGACAGAAAGCTCACCCTGTCCGAGTCATCCAGCCTGTCGGCGAGCGAGTGCAGCAGCGAAAGGGCGCGGCGACCCAGCTCTTCGGCCCTCCCATCGGCCATGGATTGCAGCACGCGATGGCACGACCACAGGCGCTGCAGGGCATCCCGGTCGGTGCTGTCCGTCCGAGTGCTGAGCCAGCGGAGGTTCTGCTCCACCAGTTCCAGTGCCTCACGGCGCCGCTGGCAAGCGATCAGCAGTTCCCCGCGAACGGCGCTCGGCGGCGTCTCACCTCGTGCGGACGACTGCCGGACCCAGGCGTCGTAGGCGTCGAAGCAGGCCAGCGCCTGTTCCGCTTGGGCGAGCTGGCGGTGGCACTGACCGCGCCACTGCAGGCACTCGGCCTCGCAGCCCCTGTCACTCACGGCGCGGGCGATGTGCCATGCGTCCGTGGCGATGGCCAGGGCCCCTGCGGCATCGCCGCGCTCCAGCGCGATTTCCACCAGGCCTTGCAACGTATACGGCTCGCTGCCTCGGTCGCCGATTTCGCGACTGATGACGAGGCCGGACCGCAGCAGGCGCTCGGCCACGTCGAATCGGCCCAGCCGTGTCTCGAGCAGGCCGAGGTTGCCGAGCAGCCCGCCCTCGAAACGCCGGTTGCCCGATTTCTGCGCCAGTGCCAAGGCCTGCTGCAGGTGATCGCGTGCCAACGAGTACTCGCCGCGATCCTGGGCGATGGCGTTGAGCCGGTTCCAGGCGATCGCGGCCAGGTCACGGCGGCCCGAAGTCCGGGCGAGCGGCAGCGCCGCTTCCAGGCAGCGCTGCGCTGCCGTCGGCTCGCCGCGGTAGATCAGCGCCTGCCCTTTCTCGAGCAGCGCGCCCAGCGCGGTCACCGTGTCGCCGACCGAGGTGGCCAGGGCGAAGGCGCGGTCGGCCCCGGCGAGGGCCGCCGCGTAGTCGCCGGTGACCAGCGCCAGCAAGGTGCGCTGGCGTGCCGCCCGACCGCGGCAACCGTCGTCCGCCAGCGTCGCGGCGAGCTGCTCGAGTGCCGTGGCGTCTGCTGCCTGCGCCGCCCGATCGCCGGTCGCGTTGCCGATGTTGATGCGCACGGCGGTCAACTCGAAGCGGGTGGGCAGGTCATCGACCGCCACCAGTGACAGCGCCCGGTCGACGTGGGTGAGCGCCACGCCGAAGGCCGCCGCGTCGTAGGCCGCCCGGGCGGCGCGCAGCAGATGGCGCACCGCCAGGGCGGCATCGCCGGCGCGCTGGTAGTGGTCGGCGATCAGTGCCAGGTGCTCGCCGACGCGCTCGCCGCTCTGCGTCACCAGCCAGTCGGCCGTGCGACGGTGCAGCGCGCGCCGGACGGCCCGGAGCACCGTGTCGTAGGTGACCTGGTGCAGCAGGTGGTGGCCGAAGGCGTATTCGTCGCAACCGGCGAACGAGGAGGCGCCGTGGCGCACGATCAGCGCGCGCCCGGCCAGCGCGGTGAGCGCGAGCAGCGCCTCGGGGGCGACGTCGCGCAGCGCCTGGTCCCAGAACACCGGGCCGATCACGCTGTC
>CAXTDH010000708.1:0-2168 GCA_964242405.1 uncultured Rhizobacter sp.
CAGGTGCGACCGCAACGACTGTGCGGCACTCCAGGTGGCGAGCGTCGCACCGGGGGCCGCCAGCCGGCCGAGCGCCTTGCAGACGCGCAGATCCCACATCCGGGCGTTGCGGGCCGGTGCGAAGCCGTCCAGGAAGAAGGCATCGGCCTCGAGTCGCAGTTCGGGTAACCAGGCCTGCACGTCGCCGAACGCCAGGAGCAACTCCACCCGGCCTTCCTCGAAGGTCGCGCGGTGCAGGTTGGGCGTCGACGTCGGCCAGGCGGCGACCAGGGCGGTTGCGAGTGCGGCGATTTCGGCGTCGCGCGGCAAGGCTGCCAGGTCGGCGCGCGTCAGCGGGTGCCGCTCGACCGAGACGAATGAGAGGTGGTCGCAGCGCTCCGGGTCGGCCCGCCAGGCCCGCCAGGTCGCGAGGAAGTTGTTGCCGAGCCCGAAGCCGGTCTCGAGGATGACAAAGCGTTCGCGTCCGCGCCAGCGTTGCGGCAGCTCGTTGCCGGCCAGGAATACATGGCGCGCCTGAACCAGTGCGCCGGCTTTCGGATGGTAGATGTCGTCGTAGGCCGGCGATCGGGCAACGCCTTCGGTGCTGAACTCGATGCGCCCGGGGACGATCGCTTCGGTTTTCATGGGTCGACCGCCGCGAGCCAGTCGAGCAGCCGCTCGCGAGCTTCGGTGAGGCCGCGGTAGGCCAGCACCGAATCGCTCATGCTCGCCAGCGAGGCGTGCAGTCGTGCCGCCCGCTCGCTGCTGTCGACGGCCACGGTGAGCGGCCGGACCTCGACCCGAATCGTGAACACCGCTTGACGCCTGGCCTGCGTCGGCAGGTCACTTGCCGGTTCGAGCGACGAACCTGTCCCGGCGGTCTGTTTCAGCGCTGCCGTCAGCGGAATGAAGGTCTGGTGTTCGCTGCGAAACCAGGCCTGCGAGGCGAGCGCTGCCGGGCTCGCATCGGTCGACCAGGCTTCCGCCGCGCGACGGGCGGGGTGGGTGTCGAGTTGCGGCTGCGGCGTGATCGTCCAGACGAAGCGTTCCCAGCGTTCCGTGCCGGTGACCAGCCGTGCCAGCGAGTCGCTGGCAGCGAGCAACAGCCGGTTGTCGGCGACCGGCGCATGCACCTCGGCGAAATGACGGCCGAGCTTCGCTGCGGGTGACCAGCGCGACGGCAAGCAGACGGCGAGCCAGGGGATCAGGCCGGTCGCGCCGTCGATCAAGGCGAAGTCTTGCTCGAGCGCCAGGCAAAAAAGCGCGAGCTGACGCTGACCGGGCGGCAGGGCCTGCAGGCACCGACCGATCGCCGCCGGGCCGTTGCCGGCCACCCGGCCGTTCTCCACCGTCCAACCCAGCCGATGGGCGGCGAAACGCCCCACCTCAGGCGCCCAGTCGAACGCGTCGGGGTGTTCGGAGCTCGCCTGTCGCATCAACGCTTGCAGGGCGGGCGCCGCATCGAAGCCGGGGCAGACCATCAGTGCCTGATCGACATGCGACGTCAGGACCGCCAGCTTCGCGGCCAGGTGCACCGAGGCCGGACCGGTCGGTGTCAGCTGCGCCGTGCCCGCGGCGATCCGACGCAACCCGGGTTGCATGCGGAACGGCACGGAGACGGTGCTGAAATCGAACGCCATGAACGGCTCCATCGGCACCGGGAATTCGGCAACGGCCGGCGTCTTGCGGCCCGCAGAGCGCGAAAAAGGCGCCCGAGGACGCCTTTATCTGCCTAAGCCGAAGCCGAAGCCAGCGCCCGACCCGTCCCGGCACCGGCCCAGGCCCAGGCCCGGGATCAGACGCGCTTGCGGTACTCGTGGGTGCGGGTGTCGATCTCGACCTTGTCGCCCGTCTGCACGAACAGCGGCACCGAAATCTCGAAGCCGGTGGCGATCTTGGCAACCTTGAGCACCTTGCCCGAGGTGTCGCCCTTGACGGCCGGCTCGGTGTCGGTGATTTCGCGCACGACGCTGGTCGGCAACTCGACCGAGATCGCCTTGCCGTCGTAGAACACCACCTCGACGGGCATGCCGTCCTCGAGGTACTGGATCGCGTCGCCCATGTTCTCGGACTCGACCTCGAACTGGTTGTACTCGGCGTCCATGAAGGCGTACATCGGATCGGCGAAGTAGGAGTAGGTGCACTCCTTCTTGTCGAGCATGATCTGGTCGAGCTTGTCGTCGGCCTTG
>CAXTDH010000709.1:0-2168 GCA_964242405.1 uncultured Rhizobacter sp.
CGGCTGAGAGAAAGAAGCGACGGTTCATGGTGATCCTTGGAGTTGATCGGGTGGATGCGGGCGGGAGGACGCGGGGCAAGCGCAGGTCAGAGGTCGAAGCGCAGTTCGGCGTGGAAGGTGCGCTGCGGGTAGGGATGGAAGGCCCAGTAGGTCTTGCCGGCCAGGTTGTCGATGCCGGCAGCCAGCGTCCACTGCTTCGCCAGCCGGTATTGGAGCCGCACATCGGCAACGAGGAAGCTCGAAACACCGGTGTAGGTGAAGCTGTTGGGGTCGGAATTGTCGAGCGTGCCGTACTGCCGGCCGCTGTAACGAACACCGGTGCTGAACGACCAGCGGTCGCCCGCCCGCCAGGTGCCGAGCAGCGTCGCGCGCCAGCGCGGCACGCGCGGCTGCCAGTGGCCGACGCTGGCGGGAAAGTTGTCGTTGCGGGCGATGATCGAGTCGGCGAAGGTCAGGCTGCCGGCGAGATCGAAACCCTTGACGCCCAAGTCGTCGGCCTGCCCGACCAGTTCCAGGCCGGTCGTCCGGATGGCACCGACGTTCTGGATGTTGGTGATGTTGGGCGTGACGCTGAAGTTCGTCTGCGAGTAGAGCGCGTCGGTGGTGCGTTCATGGAAAATCGTCGCCCGCAACAGGCCGTAATCGAGCTCCCGCTCGGCGCTCAGCTCCCCGGTCCAGGACTTTTCCGGGCGCAGATTCGGGTCGTTGTTGACGACCGTCTCGCCGCTGATCGTGCCCTGGTAGAGCTCGGCGACCGTGGGCATGCGCACGCCGCGGCCCGCCGATGCCTTGAACGACCACGATGCATCGGGCGTGAACGACAGCGCCGCCTTCGGCGAGAGGTGCGTCTCGCTGCGGCTCGCCAGCGCGCGGGTGCTGGTCGCGTTCGAGATCGCGCCGTTGAAGGCCTGCCAGTGCTCCAGCCGGGCGCCGATCACCACTTTCCACCCCGGCAGGAAGCGCCAGGCATCCTGAGCCCAGGCGCTGGTCAGCGTCGTGTGGCCGGTGAAGGCGGAAAAGAGCGCCACCTCGTCGCCCGATATCCAGTCAGCGGTGTCGAACACGCGGGTGCGCAGCCGGAAGGCGTCGCGCTGCAGGCCGCCTTCAACGACCTGCTCGGCGGTCGGCCGCCAGATGCCTTTGGCGGCCAGGGTATTCCAGCCGGTGCCGCCCATGTCGGTGATGCGGCCGGCGCCGCCGGTCGCCGCGGCCGGCATGAAGACGGTCGGCAGGCGGGTCAGGTCGCGGTGGTAGTCGTACAGGCTCGCCGAGGCCTCCCAATCCCAGACACCGCCGGTGCGGCTCTTGACGTCGACGGCCTGGACGACATGGTCGAGCTTCGCCCGGCTGGGCGCGAAGTCGGTGGCGGCCAGGGTGTAGTCGCGCCCGCCGATGTTCACCTTGGGGTTGGCGGCGTTGCCGTAGACCGGGTTGCCGGCGGCGTCGCGCAGGTAGCTGGCGACGTCGCGCCGGGCCTCGTTCGTCCACTCGCCGACGGTGTAGGTGGCACGCAAGGTCGGGGCGAAGTCGTAGGCGAATTTGACCTTGGCGTGGTCTTGCGAGGTGTGGGTGCGGCTGGTGTCGCCGAGGATCGACCATGGCTGGTTCGATGGGTTGGCACCGGCGACGGCGCCGCTGACCGGCACGCCCGCGTGGCCGGCGACGCCTGCCGACAACAGGCGATTGGCGAAGACGATCGGCTGGCCGTTGCTCGTCAGGTGGTTGACGTCGAGCCACCACGAGAAGCCGTTGGCGCGACCGCCCAGGGTCGCACTGCCGGCGCCGCCGCCGAAGCGTTCGTCGACAGGGTCGAGCTTGAAGCGCTGGCTGAAGCCCTGCAGCTTCAGATGCGCTTCGAAGGCGGTCGGCATCCGGGTCGTGAAGTCGACGACCGCGCCGGCGGAGTTGCCCGGGTAGGCCGCCGAGAAGGGGCCGTAGAGCACGTCGACCCGCTCGATTTCCTCGGGCGTGACCAGCCCCCAGCGCGGCGTGTAGGCCGCCCCGTTGCCGAGCAGGTTGGACAGCAGGATGCCGTCGGCATAAACGAGCGAGCGAGCGCTGTTGCCGGTGCCGGAGGCTCGGGAGGCGAGCACCGCATGGTCGTAATCGCCGATGTAACGGCGGCGCACGTTCAGGCTCGTGGAGTACTTCATGGCGTCCTCGGCGTC
>CAXTDH010000710.1:0-2156 GCA_964242405.1 uncultured Rhizobacter sp.
TCCGCTGTTCTGGTGCTACTTCGAGCGTGAGGACCATCTGGATGTGGTCCGGCTACGGGGCGGGCGACAGGATTTTGTGCAATCCTGGGTGACGAATTATCTGGGAATTGAGTAAGCGGTATTGATCAAGCGCGCGCCTGAAATGGTGGGCGACGTGAGCATCCGGCCGCACCGAATACCGCTGCATTGGCGAAACCTCTCGCATGGTATTCACCGGATCGACGTTTCGCTTGGCCACCCACACCGATAGCCCGTTGGTCGCGCTGGGCTCAAACTGAGAACAGTTTCGAGCAGCCTACCGCACAGCGGACGGTGGTCAACGACTGCAAGCGGCCGATTGCCGGTGCCGATAAAAGACCGATCTGGAGCAGGTCAACTTATCTCTGCGTCTCTGCGCCGAGCGCAGCCCTGATCTCGACTCATCCCGTCGGCAGGCGTCGCGAGCGAGAGCAAGCCGTCGGGGCTACACACTGACGAGCCCGCCCCCCCACGGTCCTATCCGATGTTAGTGATTCACGGCTGACAGTCCCAACCAGAAATCGTTGCAGCACTCGAAATGCGCCTTGCAACAACGGTGACCGGCGACGCCCCTATTGACTTGACCCCTCGCTGGAGTGATTCCCTTCGCAGCGCCGCGCTGTACGACACCTGCACAATGTCGAAGCTTGGGGTACTTCTCCAATGGTGCCAATGGCGCTCTCGGGCGGATCAGCAGCGCAGCCCCGAGCTACATTGCAACGATCAGCTCGCCGCGCCCATCGGCTGACAGATCGCCAAGATGCCTCGCAACACGCCGCTTCGGCAGCCCCGCGAACGGGCCGCCGTGGCGGGCGAGGTCGCGCGCAAGAAGCTGCCAGGCGACTGCCGCGTCGCCGAGCGCCGGGACGAAGGTCGGCGGAACAGTCGGCGTGCTGTCGGCGAAGACGACGCTGCCGCGGCGCATGCCATAGCCGATGTGCGCGCCGGCGCGGCCGCCGATGGCGATCGTGCCGGCGACCAGCCGCGAGGCCAGAAAGTCGCCGACATCGCCGAACACGAGCGCGCTGCCGCGCCGCATCCGGTCCGCGAACCGGTCGCCGGCATGGCCGCGGACGATCAGGGTGCCGCCGCGCATGCCGTCCATGCTGCCGGGCAGGCTGCTCGCGGCATGGTCGCCGACGTTGCCGTCGACGCTCAAGCTGCCGCCGGCCATTTCGCACGCCGCCAACGAGCCGGCGTGGCCGCGCACGTGCAACTCGCCACCGCTCATGCAGGCGCCGACATAGTCGCCGGCCGGGCCGTCGACGACGATGCGGCCGGTCGCCATCTGCCAGCCGATGCGGTCGCAGCGCGACAGGTCGCCTTCGAAGACGAGTTCACTATCGGTGGTCGGCAGGTCGGTGTCGTCACAGTGCACGCTGAAGAAGTCGGCCAGGGCGAGCACTTGCGTGCCCTGCGTGACCGGCAGCCGTTCGATCTGCGAGACGGTGAGCGCGGCGAGGGCCGCGGGCGCGATGCCGCGCAGGTCGACACGCAGGCCGGCAAGCTCACGACCATTCCGACCGGGCAACGAATCATCACGCGAGCCGGGCGCCTGCTTCAGCTCGAGGCGTATGCGGCTCATCGGGCTGCTTTCGTGCTGCGCACGGAGGTGCGAGCCCGCTCGTACGGCCAGGCGGCACTTGTGGACAGGTAGTTGCTCATCCTGCCGGCAATCCCGAGGGTGCGAGCCCGTTCGAACGGCCAGGCGGCGCTCATGGGTGCCTTCATGCCGCGCACTGCGACATGCGCCCCTTTTGCCGGCCGGAGGCGGCTCACGGCGCGCCGCCCTCCGCATCGAGCAGCCGGTGCAGATGGAAGTGATACGGCCCCAACTTGCCACCGTAGTTGCCGGCGGAAATCCGCAGCAAGCCACCGGTGGCGCCGATCTCGATGCAGGCCTGCATGCCAGCGCGCATGGCCGCCGCGACGTCGGCCTCGGTCAGGCCGTCGATGACGATCTCGAGCACGCACCGGATCTCGGGCGTGAGCTCGCTCTTCGCGGTCAGGCCGAACAGGCCCGGGCAGAAGGCGTCGTTGGTCGAGGCGCCCAGCGCCGGGTATTTGCTGCCGACCTTGGAGCCCGAGCGCACCACGCCGCCCGGAAACGGCATCACGACATTCGGCAGCCGCTGCAT
>CAXTDH010000711.1:0-2154 GCA_964242405.1 uncultured Rhizobacter sp.
ACCATCAACATGAGCGAGTACCAGGAGGCCCACAGCGTCTCCGGCCTGAAGGGCTACACCGATCTAAAACTGACCCACCGTCGGCACCATCACCGAAGTAAATCTGACCCACCCCGGGGTCCTTGTCGGCGCAGCAGGGGCGCGTAGGCCGAAGGCCGAAGCGGCCCTGCTGGGCGGCCTCTCAGTCCACCGCCGCTGTCCGTCTCGATGCTTGCCCGGCCTTGCGCTTGTCCCTGAGCCGGTAGCTCTCGCCGGTGATCTGCACGATGTGGGCGTGGTGCAGCAGCCGGTCCAGCATCGCCGCGGTCAGCGTCTGGTCGTCGGCGAAGGCGCCGGCCCACTGGGTGAACGGCAGGTTGCTCGTCAAGACCATCGATCCACGCTCGTAGCGCTTGGCGACCACGTTGAAGAACAGGTTCGCCTCGTCGCGACCGAACGGCAGGTAGCCGATCTCGTCGACCACCAGCAGCTTCGGGCCGAGCACGGCTCGGTTGAAGTATTCCTTGAGCCGGCTCTGCGACTTCGCCGCCGCCAGCTGCATCATCAGGTCGGCCGCCGTGATGAAGCGCGCCTTGTGACCGGCCATCACCGCTCGGTGGCACAGCATCAGCGCGAGGTGCGTCTTGCCAACGCCGCTCGGGCCAAGCATGACGACGTTCTCGGCGCGCTCGATGAAGGCTAAATGGGCCAGCTCCATCACCTGCGCCTTCGGTGCGCCGGCGGCCTGGCTCCAGTCGAACTGTTCGAGCGTCTTGACGGCCGGCATGGTCGCCAGCCGCGTCAAGGCGGTTCGCTTGCGCTCGTCGCGCGCGAGGTTCTCGCTGACAAGGACTTTCTCCAGGAAGTCGGCGAAGCTCGCGCCGTCGCGTGCGGCATCCTGGGCCAGGGCCGGCCAATCGGTGGCGAGTCTTGCGAGCTTGAGCTGCTCGCAGAGCATCGACGATGCGCTCGTGCTGCAGACTCATCACGCGACCTCCAGCAGCGCGTCGTAGACCGACAGCGGATGCTGCAGGCTCTCGATCGGCAACGCAACGCGTGAACGAGTCGGCGCCGGGGCTTCGAGCGCCGGTGCGGCCAGCATGACGGCGCGTTCCTCGGCCAGGCGCACGGCCGGCACTGCCTTGGTGGTCGCGTGCACGCGCGCGTTGGCGACCTCATCGAGCCAGCGTCGGACATGGACGTTGGCGAGCTTGGCGTCGAGCCGCAGACCATTCGACTCGAGCGTCGCCGCGAGCGGCACCACGAAGCTGCCCTTCAAGTAGGCGTTGAAGCGCTCGACCTTGCCCTTCGTCTTGGCCCGATACGGTCGGCACAGACGGGGCTTGAAGCCGCAGACTTCGGCGAGTTCGCGCAGCTGCGGGTTCCAGCGATGCTGACCATCGCCATACGCGTCGCGCTCGATGACGACCGCCTTGGTGTTGTCGAACAGGACGTGCTCGGGCACGCCGCCAAAGTAGTCGAACGCCTCTCGCAACCCGGAGCACAGCGTGGCCACATCCTCGCCGGCCGAGGCGACGAACTTGACGAACGATGCACGGCTGTAGCCGAGCGTCGCAACGAGCGCGAGCAGCGGATCGCGGCCACGACGCACGTAGGTGAAATCGGCTTGCATCTGCTGACCTGGTGGCGTCTCGAAACGCACGAGCGGTTCGGGCTCGCCCTTGCGCATCGGCGCCAGCCAGGCCCTCAGCTGGCTGATGCCGCCGACGTAGCCGCGTTCCTTGATCTCGCGCAGCAGCACGGTCGCCGGGATCCACCGAGGCTTCGCCTGTTCGACGCGGCCAAGCAGATAGCTCCTGAACGGGTCGAGCTTGCATGCCCGTGCCTCACGCGGGCCGTAGCGCCTCGCCGCCGTGTCGCGCAGATACCTGCGCACCGTGTTGCGCGAGCAGTCCAACTGCTTCGCGATCGCCCTGACGCTCTCGCCCCTGCGGGCCATGACTCGGATCTCCACTGCCTGCTCCTGGGTCAACATCAGCAGCCCCGAAATGGCTGCCATCCTCCCCCAGGTGGGTCAGATTCACTTCGGTGGGGCGGGTCAGTATTACTTCGGCGTCAACAACCGTCGTCACGTCGTCACTGCTTCGCTGCTGGGCAGCCGGTGCCGATCGAGCTGCGCGTCCGGGGCGTCGGGCCAAATCGGCAGCCCGCGGC
>CAXTDH010000712.1:0-2152 GCA_964242405.1 uncultured Rhizobacter sp.
GGATTGATGAGGAATTCGGTCTTGTTGTTGAGCATCTCGGCGGGCAATTCCGCGCGGATGACTTCTTCCATCAGGAAATCGCGGATCGTGTCGTTGTCCACGCCTTCGGCATGCTGGGTGGAGATGACCACGTTGGAAATGCCGACCGGCTTGTTGTCCTCGTAAATGACCGAGACCTGGCTTTTCGCGTCGGGACGCAGCCAGCCGACCTTGCCCAGATCACGACACGCCCATTCGAAGACGATCAAGGCAGGTGCTGCGCCGAAGCTCACCATGTCGCAGAGGCTGTCCATCTGCTCGCCGAAGGCGCTCTGCGAATTGGTCATGCGAGCGACCCGGCCGTCCAGGCTGTCGAGCACGGCCGCGCAGAAGATGCCGATGCAGGCCGCATCGAAGTGGCCGTTCATCGCCGTGACGATCGAGTAGAAACCGGCGAACAGCGCCGCCAGGGTGATGCCGTTCGGCAACACGTAGATGCCCTTGCGCCTGGGGCGGGGAGGCCGGTCGGCGCCCGCGTCTTCGTCGTCGTCGGTGACAAGGTTCATCACGACAGGATAGCGCCAGCCGGACGGTGCAGCGGCCGCGCTGTGCCCGCCCCAGAGGCAAGTGCAGCGCCGGCCCTCACCGGCCATCCGGTCATGAACGACCGGAAAGCTGGAATCCGTCGATTAGAACGAGCTGCGAAGGAATTTGCCCCCGAGCGCCTCCGCGGCTGCAGCCTTCTTGACCGCCGCACCCATGCCGAAGAACTCGTGGGTGACGCCGGTGTAGACCGTCCGGCCCACGACGACGTTCGCGTCTTTGAGTGCCTGCTCGAGCAAGGCGCCGTCTTCGCGCAGCGGGTCGATCTGGGCGTTGATGATGGTCACGGGCGGCAGGCCGCGCAGGTCGGCGTGGACGAGGTCGAGGCGCGGGTCGGCTTTTTCCTCCGGCCGGTTCAACAGCTTGTCGACGAACCAGCCGATCATCGCCTTGTTGAGCGGCTTGGCCGTGGCGCCGTCGACATACGACTTGGTGTTCATGTCGCCCGTCTGCGCCACCGGGTACACCGCGAGCACATGGGTCGGCATCTGGATCTTGGCGTCGCGCGCCGCGACCGCCGTCGCCACCGCCAGGTTACCCCCGGCGCTTTCACCGGCGAGCGCCACGCGCTTCGGGTCACCGTTGAGGGAGCCGGCGTTGCCGATCGTCCACTTATAGGCGGCGAGTGCGTCGTCCCAGGCCGCCGGGAACTTGGCCTCGGGCGCGCGACGGTAGTCGACCGAGACGACCACGGCCTTGGCGGTCTTGGAGAGACTGCGGGCACCGCCGTCGTAGACATCCTTGTCGGCAATCACCCAGCCGCCGCCATGGAAGTAGACGACGACCGGGAACGGGCCCTTTCCGGCCGGGGTGTAGACGCGAGCCGGCAGGTTGCCGGCGGCGCCCGGGATTTCGCGGTCGACGCTGGTGACGCCGGGAACGAGCGATGTCGGCGTCGTGTCCTTGCCGCGCTTCTTGAGCAGCGCCATGACCGCGTCGGTCGGCGTCGGCTGCTGGCGTGCCTCGTCGGGCGTCAGCGTTTCGATCGGCTTGCCGCCGAGCTCCGCCAATTGGTCGAGCACGCGCTGCATGTCGGCGTCGGCCTTGTAGGGCGTGCCGGTCATGGCCATCCGTGCCACCTTGGCGGAGGAAATGTCGGCCGCGACGGCGGCCGTGGAGACCAGTGCCGAGGCCGATGCGAGTACGGCGATGGCAGAAACAAGAACGGTTGTGCGGAAGCTGCGATTAACGCGTGAAGGGAGAGTCATCGTGTACGGAGTTCATCGCCCGGATCGGGCACCCGATCGTCTCCCGACCGCCGCCTGATGCCTGTCCTCCGGGCTCCTGTACCCGCGTAGGACTTCGGAGAGCCCGGCCCGGCTCAGTTTTTCGACTGGTCGACCAGGCGGTTCTGTTTGATCCACGGCATCATCGCCCGCAACTGCTCGCCGACGACCTCGATCGGGTGCTCGGCAGTCAGCCGGCGGCGCGACAACAACGTCGGCGCACCGGCCCGGTTCTCGATGATGAAGCTCTTGGCATACTCACCGGTCTGGATGTCTTTCAGCGCTTGTTTCATCGCCTTGCGGGTCTCGTCGGTCACGATCTTCGGCCCGGTGACGTACTCACC
>CAXTDH010000713.1:0-2143 GCA_964242405.1 uncultured Rhizobacter sp.
AACCAGTACTACCTGCGCGGCTTCAACCTCGACCACGGCACCGACTTCGCGACCTACGTCGACGGCATGCCCGTCAACATGCCCAGCCATGCGCATGGCCAGGGCTACAGCGACCTGAACTGGCTGATCCCGGAACTGATCGAACGCCTCGACTACCGCAAGGGCCCGTACTTCGCGGAGGAAGGCGATTTCTCGTCCGCCGGGTCGGCCCGCATCCGCTTGTTCGGCGACCTGCCCAAGGGCATCGCCTCGCTCGTCCTCGGGCAGCACGACTATGCGCGCGCCCTCGTCACAAATTCACTGAAACTCGGCGGCGGCAACCTGCTCTATGCCATCGAGGCGGCCCACAACGACGGCCCGTGGGACAACCCGGAGAAGTTCCACCGCCTGAACGGCGTGCTGCGCTACAGCTTCGGCGATGCCGCGAGCCGGTCGTCGATCACGGCGATGGCCTATTCGGCCGGCTGGAATTCGACCGACCAGATTCCGCGTCGGGCCGTCGACGCCGGGCTGATCGGCCGTTTCGGCGCGATCGACCCGAGCGACGGCGGCCAGACGTCGCGCTACAGCCTTTCCTACAACACCGAGCGGCGCTACGACAACGGAATGTTGAAGGTCAACGCCTATGCGATCCAGTCGCGGCTCGACCTGTTCTCCGACTTCACCTACAACCTCGACAACCCCGCGCCGCTGAACGCCGACCAGTTCGAGCAGGCGGAGCATCGCCGCGTCATCGGCGGGGGTGCGAGCCGCAGCTTGCATGCCAAGCTGGCGGGCTTCGACAGCACGACGACGATCGGCCTGCAGGCCCGGCACGACCGCCTGGACCCCGTCGGCCTCTACGGCAGCGTCGCCCGGGAACGGGTGTCGACGACGCAGGAGGCCAGGGTTCGCGAGACCAGTGTCGGCCTCTTTGCCGAGAACGCCGTGCAGTGGCTGCCCTGGTTGCGGAGCACCGTCGGGCTGCGCCATGACCGCTTCAGCTTCGAGGTCGCGAGCTCGATTGCGGAGAACAGCGGCAAGAGTTCCGCCCACCTGACGAGCCCCAAGCTGAGCCTGGTGTTCGGGCCCTGGAGCAAGACCGAGTACTTCGTCAACTACGGCTACGGCTTTCACAGCAACGACGCTCGCGGCGTGCTCGCGAACCTCGCGCCCAAGGAGCGCACACCGGTCGAGGCGTCGCCCGGGCTGGTGCGTTCCAAGGGTGGCGAGCTCGGCCTGCGCACCGAGATCGTCCCCGGCCTGCAGACCTCGCTCGCCCTCTGGCAATTGAAGCTGGGCTCGGAACTCGTGTTCTCGGGCGACGCCGGCGACACCGAGGCGAGCGGCGCCAGCAAGCGCTACGGCATCGAAATCAACAACCATTACCGCGCCGCGAGCTGGCTGTTGCTCGATGCCGACCTCGCCGTCTCCCGGGCTCGTTTCAAGGAGGCGCAAGGCGACGCGCCGAACACCGGCCGGGCCATCCCCGGGTCGGTCGACCGGGTGGCCTCCTTCGGCGCCACGGTGACGGGCATCGGCCCCTGGTTCGGTCACTTCCAGCTGCGCTACTTCGGGCCACGGCCGCTGATCGAGGACGACAGCCAGCGCTCGAAAGCGACCACCCTCGGCTATCTGCGGGTCGGCTACAAGATCACGCCGGACCTGCGCATCGCCCTTGATGTGTTCAACCTGTTCGACCGAAAGGCGAGCGACATCGACTACTACTACGCCTCGAGGCTACCGGGCGAGCCGGCCGAAGGTGTCGGCGACATCCACTTCCACCCGGTCGAGCCGCGCAGCATCCGGATGGCGCTGGTGGCTAATTTCTAGGCCAGCGCGTTTCGGGCAAGCGCATCGCAGGCAAGCGCGTTGCAGGCAAGCACGGCTGGTTGGCAGGTCAGGCGGTCAGGCGGTCAGGCGACGACCTTGCCCGCCCCTCGCCAAGCCCGCTCGAACGGCAGGCGCCAGGCGCGCGGGCCGATCAGTTGATGGATGGCGTTCGGCCCCCACGACCCCGGCGCGTACAGGCGCACCGGCGGCGGCGATTCGATCAGCGCGGTCGAGACTTCCCACAGCCGCTCGATGCCCTCGGCGGTCGTGAAAAGGGTCCGGTCACCGCGCATGGCGTCGAGGATCAACCGCTCGTAGGCCTCGAGCACGT
>CAXTDH010000714.1:0-2142 GCA_964242405.1 uncultured Rhizobacter sp.
GCCCAGGAGACGCGCCCGCTCGAGAAAAAGGAGCTCAAGGTCGGCTTCATCGCCATCGCCTGCGCCACGCCGCTGATCATGGCCGGCCCGCTCGGCTTCTATCGCCAGCAGGGCCTCGAAGTCGCACTCAACAAGACAGCCGGCTGGGCGCTGATCCGCGACAAGATGCTCAACAAGGAGTACGACGCCACGCACTTTCTGTCGCCGATGCCGATCGCGATCTCGATGGGCCTCGGCTCGGTCGCCCAGCCGATGCGGGTGGCGACGATCCAGAACATCAACGGCCAGGCGATCACGCTCGCCAACAAGCACAAGAACAACCGCGACCCGAAGAACTGGAAAGGGATGAAGTTCGCCATCCCCTTCGAGTATTCGATGCACAACTTCCTGCTGCGCTACTACCTCGCCGAGGCCGGCATCGACCCCGACCGGGACGTGCAGCTGCGCGTCGTGCCGCCACCCGAGATGGTCGCCAACCTGCGCGCCGGCAACATCGATGGCTTCCTCGGCCCCGATCCCTTCAACCAGCGCGCGGTCTACGACGAGGTCGGCTTCATCCACCTGCTCTCCAAGGAGATCTGGGACGGCCACCCGTGCTGCGCGTTCGGCACCAGCGAGGCCTTCATCCAGCAGAACCCGAACACCTTCGCCGCGCTCTACCGGGCCGTGCTCACGGCCGCCGAGATGGCGCGCGACCCGAAGAACCGTGAGCTGATCGCCAAGGTGATCGCACCCGCGGCCTACCTCAACCAGCCCGAAACCGTGCTGACGCAGGTGCTCACCGGCAAGTACGCCGATGGCCTCGGCAGCGTCAAGAATGTGCCCGACCGCTCGGACTTCGATCCGGTGCCCTGGCAGAGCATGGCCGTCTGGATGCTGACCCAGATGAAGCGCTGGGGCTACGTCAAGGGGGATGTCGACTACAAGGGCATCGCCGAGCAGGTGTTCCTGCTCACCGACGCCAAGAAGCAGATGAAGGCGCTCGGCGAGAAGGTGCCCGACGGCACCTATCGCAGCTACAAGGTGATGGGCAAGACCTTCGACCCGAACAAGCCGGCCGAGTACGCGGCCGGCTTCGCGATCAAGAGGGCCTGAGGCGATGACACCGCTCATCCGGGGGAGGCTCCAGTCGTCGCTGCTGTCGGTGCTGCTGCTCGTCGTGCTGCTCGTGGTCTGGCACGTCGCGACGCTGCCGACCGTGGCCGCGCGCGCCACCGTCAGCCTGACGCCCGAGCAGATCGAGTACCAGAAGCTGCTCGGCAAGGATCCGGGCGGGGCGGCATCGGCGACGGCGGCGAAGTCCGCCGGCTTTCCGACCCTGGCGCAGATGGGCGAGACGGTCGCCCGCAACCTCGCCCATCCGTTCTACGACAACGGCCCGAACGACAAGGGCATCGGCATCCAGCTGGGCTGGTCGCTGCTGCGCGTCGGCCTGGGCTTCGGCCTGGCGGCGATCGTCGCCATCCCGCTCGGCTTTCTGATCGGCATGAGCCCGCTCGTCTACCGGGCGCTCGATCCGTTCATCCAGCTGCTCAAGCCGATCTCGCCGCTCGCCTGGATGCCGATCGCGCTCTACACGATCAAGGATTCGTCGATCTCCGGCATCTTCGTGATCTTCATCTGCTCGGTTTGGCCGATGCTGATCAACACCGCCTTCGGCGTCTCGGGCGTGCGCCGCGAGTGGCTGAACGTGGCGCGGACGCTGGAGGTCACGCCGTTGCGCAAGGCATTCCAGGTGATCCTGCCGGCCGCGGCGCCGACGATCCTCACCGGGATGCGGATTTCGATGGGCATTGCGTGGCTGGTGATCGTCGCCGCCGAGATGCTGGTCGGCGGCACCGGCATCGGCTACTTCGTCTGGAACGAGTGGAACAACCTCTCGCTGGCGAGCGTGATCTTCGCGATCCTCGTCATCGGCGTCGTCGGCATGTCGCTCGATCTGCTGTTCGCGCGCGCTCAGAAGGCGGTTTCGTATGTCGATTGAAGCCAGTAAGTCGATTGAAGCGACCGCGCCCGACCTCGCGGCCGAACCTGCCGAGAACGCCGACTTCCTGCGCGTCGAAGGCCTCGCCAAGTCATACACCGCAGGCGTGGAGCCGGTGTTCGAAAACGTCAACTTCCGGGTCGCGCGCGGCGAGTTCG
>CAXTDH010000715.1:0-2140 GCA_964242405.1 uncultured Rhizobacter sp.
GCTCGACCGACGCCGGCTCGGTGTCGCCCTGCGTGACGATGATGCGGCGCAGGTTCGCCCGGTGCTCGCCGGGAACGTCCTGCCAGGCCTTTTCGCCCTTGTGATCGCCGAAGTGGATCTGCCGATCCGCCTGGCCGGGGTTCAGGAAGATGCCCCAGCGGTAGTCGCGCATCTTGACGTGGCCGAACGAGGCCCAGCCCTGCGGATCGACGCTGACGGCGGTGCGCAGATAGACGTCGTGGTTGGTCGAACCTTCGGGGCCGACGTCGTCCCACCAGTTGATGAAGTTCGGTTGCCACTGCTCCAGGGCACGCTGCAAGGTCCGGTCTTCCGCGAGGTTGACGTTGTTCGGAATCTTCTCGCTGTAGTCGATGGTCGTGGTGGTCATGTCGGTTCCTGGTAGTCGGTTTGCAAACTCGTCGGCTGCGAACTTATCGGGCGGAGTCTTGGCGACGCGCGTTGTCTGGGCGATCTTGCCGGGGACGCTCTTGGCAAGGGCGGCTTGTCGGATGCGTCGCGTCAGACGCGGTTGAAGTCGAAGGCGGCTTTCTCGCCCTTGCCGTAGACCTTCAACGCGCCCTTTTCACCCACCGCATTCGGCCGCTGAAAGATCCAGTTCTGCCAGGCGGTCAGACGGCCGAAGATCCGGGTGTTCATGTTCTCCCGGCTGGCGAAGCGCAGGTTGGCCTCCAGACCGGTGAGCGAGTCGGGCGACATCGCGGCGCGCTCCTCGATAGCGATGCGGATTTCGTCGTCCCAGTCGATGTCGTCAGGCGCTGCGGTGACCAGGCCGAGCTTGAAGGCCTCGTCGGCATCGAGGGGTCGGCCGATCGAAGCCTCCGCGGCGGCAAGGGGCTCCGCTTCTTCGTAGAACCGGCGTTGCAGACGCGACTGGTCGTTCACCATCGGCAGGGGGCCGAAGTTGAAGGCGTCGAGCGTCAGCTTCGGTGCCCGAGACGCGTCGTCCGGCAGGGCCAGCATGTAGGCCCGATCTGCCGCGAAAGCCAGTTCGGCCAGGCTTCCGGCGAAGCAGGAGCCCGGTTCGATCAAGGCGAACAGGCTGCGCGACGACACGTCGAGCCGCGCGAAAGTGCGGCGCAGCAGGCCGATCGTCTCCCGGATCAGCCAGTGGCTCTGGTGCTCGAGCAGGACCTGATCGGATGCCAAGACGGAAGCAGGGTCGCCCACGGTCTTCAGCAGCCAGGTGCCGATGTCGAGCGCGTTGGTGCGCATCATCAGGATGGCGTCGTCGAGCTGGCGAGCCATGGCGATCGGGTACCAGGCGTCGCCGGCCGCCTCGATGGCCGAGATGTCGGTCGGCTGGTCACCGCGCGGCGCCTTGACCGTGAAAGTGGCCGTCCGGCGGGCCCGATCGATCTCGACCGACACGTGTTCGTAGCGCAGGCTGTCGGCAGCGTCCTCGCGCTGGAGGCGGTTCAAGGTCACGTTGCGCGCGTCGGCCGGCCGGTCGCTGGATTCGCCCAGCGTCGCCGCCCGCTGCTGCACGGCAGCACCGAACCCGGCCGGCTTGACGACCGCATCGACCAGGCGCCAGTCGACCGCCTTCTGGCCGCGAACGCCTTCGACGCTGGTGCAGAAGATGTCGGCCAGGTCATGGCGCACGCGTCGCTTGTCGGTCACCCGAGTCAAGCCGCCCGTGCCGGGCAGAACACCGAGCAGCGGCACCTCGGGCAACGACACCGACGACGACCGGTCGTCCACCAGCACGATCTGGTCGCAGGCGAGCGCCAATTCATAGCCGCCCCCGGCGCAGGCGCCATTGACCGCAGCGACGAATTTGAGGCCGGAGTACTTCGACGAATCCTCGATGCCGTTGCGGGTCTCGTTGGTGAACTTGCAGAAATTCACCTTCCAGGCGTGACTTGAGACACCCAGCATGAAGATGTTCGCGCCCGAGCAGAAGATGCGGTCCTTGGCGCTGGTCACGATCACTGAACGCACCGTCGGGTGTTCGAAGCGGATGCGGTTCAAGGCATCGTGCAGTTCGATGTCGACGCCGAGGTCGTAGCTGTTGAGCTTGAGCTTGTAGCCCGGTCGAATGCCGGCGTCTTCGGCGATGTCGAGCGACAAGGTCGCCACAGCACCTTCGGTCGACAGCTTCCAGTGGCGATATTGACTC
>CAXTDH010000716.1:0-2135 GCA_964242405.1 uncultured Rhizobacter sp.
GATGCCGAGCGGGGCGAACTGGCCGGTGCGGTAGACGAGCAGCGGCACGAACTGTTCGGTGCCCTGGGCGTGCGCCGGCGCAGGTGTCGCGAGGAAGGCAAGGCTGGCGACGGCGCAAGCGGCCGCGGCGAGGCGGGTGAGGGGTCCGGTCTTCTTCATGGTGTGTTGTCTCCGTCTGAATTTGGGGTGCAATGCGATGGTCTGGATCAGGGCTGCAATGCAGTGGTCCGCATTGGCATGCCATGCGGTTCCTTGGATCGGGATGCAATGCAATCAATGTTGAAGCGGTTCATTGGGCTGTGGCTGCTGAATACGACCGCTCAATGCGGGAACGGCCAGAGCCGCAACTTCTCCCGCCCGGTGAACCAGAGCCGGGCCAGGCCGTGCGGCTCGACGATCAGGAAAAACACGATCAGCGCACCGAAGATCATGTGCTCCAGGTGAGAAGCCGTCGCAGTCGAGATCGGCAGCCCCAGCCAGTGCGGCACATAGGTCAGCAGCAGTGGCAGCAAGACGATGAAGGCCGCGCCGAAGAACCCGCCGGCGATCGAACCAAGCCCACCGATGATGACCATGAACAGCAACTGGAACGACCGGTCGATGCCGAAGGCGGCCGGCTCCCAGGACCCGAGGTGGACGAACCCCCAGAGCGCGCCCGCCACGCCGACGATGAAGCTGCTGACCGCAAAGGCCGAGAGCTTGGCGTACACCGGCCGAATGCCGATGACCGCAGCGGCGACGTCCATGTCGCGGATGGCCATCCACTGCCGGCCGATCGCGCCGCGCACCAGGTTCTTCGCCAGCAGCCCAAAGATGGCCACGATGCCCAGACACAGCAGGTACTTCTGCGCCGGCGTCTCCATCGGCACGCCGAAGAGCGACAGCCCACGCACGCTCACCGACCCCGAGGAGGACCCGTTCGTCACCCAGGCGACCCGGTTAGTGAACCAGTCGGTGAAGAACTGTGCGGCCAGCGTCGCGACCGCGAGATAGAGCCCGCGAATGCGCAAACTCGGGATGCCGAACAGCACGCCGAAGACCGTCGCGCAAACGCCGCCACCGATCAGCGCCAGCAGCAGCGGCATGCCGTCGATGCGCACCTGCAGGTTGTAGGCGGCATAAGCACCGATCGCCATGAACGCGCCGGTCCCAAGCGAAATCTGGCCGCAGTAACCGACCAGGATGTTCAGGCCGATGGCCGCGAGCGACAGGATGAGGAACGGGATCAGCACCGCCCGCAACGCATAGTCGCTGGCAACGAAGGGCACGATCAAAAACGCAAATGCCAGCAGCACACGGATCGCGATCCGGTCCTGCAGCACCGGGAAGATCTGCAGGTCGCTGCGGTAGCTTTGCTTGAATTGGCCGTTTTCGCGGTACAGCATGGTGGTCGAGGCCTCAGACCCGGTCGATGATCTTGTCGCCGAACAGCCCCTGCGGCCGCAGCAGCAGGAAGCCGAGCGCGAGCACGTAGGCGAACCAGTTCTCGATACCGCCGCCGACGAATGGCCCGAGGTAGATCTCCGAGAGCTTTTCGCCCGAGCCGATCAAGAGGCCACCGACGATCGCCCCCGGCACCGACGTCAGCCCGCCGAGGATCACCACCGGCAGCGCCTTCAGCGCCACCAGCGAGATCGAGTACTGCACCCCCAGCTTGCTGCCCCAGATGATGCCGGCGACGAGCGCGACCAGCCCGCCGATCGACCAGACGATGATCCAGATGCGCGAGAGCGGAATGCCGATCGACTGCGCCGCCTGGTGGTCGTCTGCGACCGCCCGCAGCGCACGGCCGGTGGCGGTCTTCTGGAAAAAAAGCGCGAGGCCCGCGACCAGCGCCGCCGCCACCGCAGCCGCGATCAAGTCTTCCTTGCTGAACAACAAGCCGCCCTGGAAGACGTTCTCGAACAGGATCATCGGATCCTTCGGCATGCCGACATCGATCTTGTAGGCGGCGCTGCCGAAGGCGAGCTGCCCGGCGCCGTCGATGAAGTAGCCGATGCCGAGCGTCGCCATCAAGAGCGCGATCGGTTCCTGGCCGACGAGCGCGCGCAGCGCGAAGCGCTCGATGGCCCAGGCAAGGCCGACCATCAGGCCGAGCGTCAGCACGACGGCCAGCCCGTTCGCGAGCAGCAGGC
>CAXTDH010000717.1:0-2132 GCA_964242405.1 uncultured Rhizobacter sp.
ACATGGTGTTCCCGCTCGGCAGCCACCTGGCCGACGTCTCGCGCCTGGTCGAGGCCGACGTCAACGTCTGCATGTACCGCGAGTTCGGCCGGATGCTCTGCGAGGCGCTCGACCGGCCCTACCTGCAGGCACCCATCGGCCTGCACAGCACCACTGCCTTCCTGCGTTCGCTGGGCGGCCTGCTCGGCCTCGACCCGGAGCCCTTCATCGAGCGCGAGAAGCACACCACGATCAAGCCGATCTGGGACTTGTGGCGCTCGGTGACGCAGGATTTCTTCGGCACCGCCAGCTTCGGCATCGTCGCCAGCGAAACCTACAGCCGCGGCGTGCGCCACTTCCTGGAGGATGAACTCGGCCTGCCGTGCCACTTCGCCGTCGCCAGGAAGCCCGGCGCCAAGACCGACAACGACGAAGTGCGTCGCCTGGTCCATGAGAAGACCCCGCTGGTCGTCTACGGCAGCTACAACGAGCGCATCTACCTGGCCGAGGCCGGCGGCGGCGGGATGATGAAGACGAGTTTCATCCCGGCCTCGTTCCCGCTGCCGATCATCCGGCGCGCGACCGGCACGCCGTTCATGGGCTATGCCGGGGCCACGTACCTGCTGCAGGAATTCTGCAACGCGCTGTTCGACGCGCTCTTCCACATCCTGCCGCTCGGCACCGATCTCGACCGGGTGGAGGCGACGCTCGCCCGCCCGGCCGGCGGCCAGACCGATGCGCCCATCGCCTGGGACGAAGACGCCCAGCGCCTCCTGGCCGAGATCGTCGATGCCGAGCCGGTGCTGGTGCAGATATCGGCTGCCAAGCGCTTTCGCGACCGCGCCGAGCGCGACGCGAAACGTGCCGGCGAAGAGCGGGTGAGCGCCGCACGCGTCACCACCACCCGGGCGGCCCTGGGCACGAGGCAGCCGGCCTGATGGACGCACAACCAATTCGGACCGTGGCTATGCCCGTTCCCAACGATTGCCGCGGCAGAAGTCGCGTCAAACCCCGCCGCGGGGAGGTTCGCGGTGTTGGCCGCAAGGCCGCTTGGGGCTTCGCAGCCCAGAAGGAGTAGAGATATGGCTGACTTAAGGCAGGGCTCGCTGTCCGGACTGACGGAGCAGGAAGCCAAGGAGTTTCACGGCATCTTCATGACGAGCTTCATCATCTTCACGTTGATCGCGATCGTCGCCCACTTCCTCGCATGGCAGTGGCGGCCTTGGTTGCCGGGTGCGACCGGCTACGCCGCGATCGTTCAGGACGCTAAAGACTGCGCCATGGCCTACCTGTCGGTCGGCTTCAGCGCTTAACGGGAGGCAACGACATGTGGCGCATCTGGATGCTGTTCGACCCCCGCAGGACGCTGATCGCGTTGTTCACCTTCCTGTTCGTGCTGGCGCTGGTGATTCATTTCGTCCTGCTCAGCACCGACCGTTTCAACTGGCTGGAAGGTCCGCACCGGACGGGTACGGTGGCCGGGCAGATGTCACCGCTGCCGGGGACTGTCGCGTCGCCGGGTGGCACCGGTACACCGCCGACGCCGGTGAAGTAACGGCGGCCAACAGCCGTCGGGATAAGCGGGCGGGCGGGGCGCCGAAGCGTCCCGCGCCGGCCCGCGACGAACACAGTTGATCGGGAGCGCGCGCTGTCCACGGGCGGCAGGCGAATCCCGAGCTAGGAGCAGGTCATGGCGATGTTGAGTTTCGAGCGCAAGTACCGGGTCCGGGGCGGCACCCTGTTGGGCGGCGACCTGTTCGACTTCTGGGTCGGGCCGTTCTGGGTCGGCTTCTTCGGGGTGACGACGCTGTTCTTCGCGCTGGTCGGGACCTTGATGATCGTCTGGGGCGCGTCGCAGGGCCATCACTGGAACCTGTGGCAGATCAACATCGCGCCGCCCGACATCCGCTACGGCCTGGGCATGGCGCCGCTGATGGAAGGCGGGCTCTGGCAGCTGATCACCGTCTGCGCGATCGGCGCCTTCGTGTCGTGGATGCTGCGCGAGGTCGAGATCTGCCGGAAGCTCGGCATCGGCTACCACGTGCCCTTCGCCTTCGGCGTCGCCATCCTGGCTTACCTGAGCCTCGTCGTCGTGCGGCCGGTGCTGATGGGCGCCTGGGGCCACGGCTTTCCGTACGGGATCATGAGCCACC
>CAXTDH010000718.1:0-2129 GCA_964242405.1 uncultured Rhizobacter sp.
CTGCTGACCTTCGACAGCGCCACGCCGACCAACGGCTCGGCGCTCTCGACCATCAGCGGTTTGCAAGGCACGAACGAGCGCATCGTCGGCATCGACCTTCGGCCGACGACCGGTGTCATCTACGGCATCAGCGACCAGAGCCGCGTCTACTCCCTGACGACGGGCGGCGCCGCCAGCTTCGTCGGTCAACTTTCCACGTCGCTCGCCAGCGACGTGGTGGGCGTCGACTTCAACCCGGTGGCCGACCTCGCCGGCATGGCGTCGTTCCGCATCGTCAGCAGCGCCGGCCAGAACTTCGCCTTCAACGTGGCGAACGGCACGACCACGGTCCAGACCGCGATCCAGTCGGGCATCTCGTCGGTCGCCTACTCGAACAACGACACCAACCCGGCGACTGCGACGTCGCTCTACTACATCGACTCCGTGGCCGATGTGCTCAAGGTAGCGACCGGCAACTTCGGCGCGCCGACCTTGACGACCGTGGGCGCCCTCGGCTTCAACGCCAACGGCGTCAACGGCTTCGACATCTCCGGCTCGGGCGTGGCCTTCGCCTCGCTCGTGAACGCCGAAACCAGCAAGAGCGGCCTCTACACGATCGATCTCGGCACGGGTGCCGCATCGTTCATCGGCGCCTTCGGCATCGGCGGCAACACGGCCATCGCACCGCCGTTGCTCGGCCTGACGACGCTGGCCACTGCGGTCCCGGAGCCACAGACCTGGGCGCTGATGGCGTTCGGGCTGGTGGGGATGGGCGTTGTAGCGCGTCGGCGTCGCTCGCAGGGCTGAGCGAACGCACCTGTTCGTCTATCGGTAGACGAACGCGCTGTTCGACTATCGGTAGAAGGCCTCGACAGTGCCGGTCAGCTTGATCAGCATCGGCCGGCCTTTTCGATCGAGGGTACGGCCGGCGGGCACCTTGACCCAGCCTTCGCTGATGCAGTACTCCTCGACGTCCATCCTCTCCTTGCCGTTCAGCCGGATGCCGATCTCGGACTGAAAGACGGCAGCGTCGTGGTGAACGCTGCGCGAATCGACGGACAACCGGTCGGGCAGGGGAGGTCGGGGCGAGTCGTCGGTCATCGGTCGATGGCTGGGGTAGGGAGCCGCTGCGATCTGCGCAGCGGTCACGCGACTTCGATCAGAACGGGATGTCGTCATCCATGTTGTCGAAACCGGTCGCTGGCTTGGCCGAGGCAGAGGCGGCAGGCTGCCGGGCGGCCGCAACGGCTGCCGGGCGCGACGCCGGCGCAGGCCGCGATGCTGCCGGGCGCTCGCTGTAGCCGCCACCCTCGTCATCCGGGCCGGCGCCATTGCCACCGCCCATGCCCTGGCGGCTGCCGAGCAGCTGCATCACGTCGGAGATGATTTCGGTGGTGTAGCGCTCGACGCCTTCCTTGTCGGTCCACTTGCGCGTCTTCAGGCGGCCTTCGACGTAGACCGAGCTGCCCTTCTTCAGGTACTCGCCGGCGATCTCGGCCTGACGATCGAAGAAGGAAACCCGGTGCCATTCGGTCTCCTCCATCTTGTCGCCGGAATCCTTGTTCTTCCAGGCACGGGTCGTCGCGACGGTGATGTTGCAGATGGCACTGCCGCTCGGCATGTAGCGCACTTCCGGGTCCTTGCCCAGGTTGCCGATGATGATGACTTTGTTGATCGAGGCCATGAAGCGCTCCTGAAGATAGTGTCGCGGCGTGGGCGCCGGGCGGAGGCCGCAGCGGTCCGGCAGGTCGGTGCGATTATCGCTCCCGCTGCCGCCGACCACCACCCTCCGCCGGGCGATCCTCGGGGGGTGTTCCTCCCCTCTTCGGTAGGAAGACGCCCGAGCAGATCCGGGTCGTCCCGTACGATTGCGCGTGACGACTCCGACACCGCTCCTTCGATCTGGCGACACGTTCCTTGCGCCGCATTTCGGTCTCGACAAGGCCGGCCCCACCCATCACCCGACCACCGTGCCCCTCGCGCAACCTTCAGTCGACGCTCTGACCCCCTCGCCCGAGGCCATCCTCCAGGATGTCTTCGGCTACGCCGCGTTTCGTGGTGCCCAGGCCGAGATCGTCGCCCATGTGACGGGCGGCGGCGATGCCCTGGTGCTGATGCCGACCGGCGGGGGAAAAAGCCTCTGCTACCAG
>CAXTDH010000719.1:0-2129 GCA_964242405.1 uncultured Rhizobacter sp.
CGCTGACGATGTTCGCCCTCGTGCTGGCGATCGGCCTTCTGGTGGACGACGCGATCGTCGTGGTCGAGAACGTCGAGCGGGTGATGAAGGAGGACAAGCTCTCGCCGCTCGAGGCGACCCGAAAGTCGATGGACCAGATCACCAGCGCGCTGGTCGGCGTCGGCCTGGTGCTGGCGGCGGTGTTCTTGCCGATGGCCTTCTTCGGCGGCTCGGTCGGCGTGATCTACCGCCAGTTCTCGATCACGATGATCTCGGCAATGCTGCTCTCGGTGATCGTCGCGCTGATCCTGACGCCGGCGCTCTGCGCGACGCTGCTCAAGGCCCACCCCGAAGGCGAGGACGAGGCCCATGCGCCGAAGAAGAAGCCCGGCCTCGTCGGCCGCTTCTTCGCGCTCTTCAACCGCGGCTTCGACGCCGGCAACTCTAAATACCACGGCGCGGTCGGCGGGATGATCGCGCGCCGTGGCTGGACGATGGCGGTCTACGCGGTCATCGCCGTCGCGATGGCCTTCGGCTTCACGCTGCTGCCGGCCGGCTTCCTGCCCGACGAGGACCAGGGCATCGTGATCGCGACGATCCAGTTGCCGGCGGGCGCGACCACCGAGCGAACCCGCCGCGTCGTCGAACGCGCGGCCAATCACTTCCTGGAGGACGAAAAGGCGGCGGTTCAGTCGGTCTTCGCGATCACCGGCTTCAGCTTCACCGGCCGCGGCCAGAACCAGGGCCTGCTGTTCGTCCAGTTGAAACCCTGGCACGACCGCCCCGACGCCGCGCAGAAGGTCGAGGCGATCATCCAGCGCAGCTTTCCCGCGTTCGCCAAGATCACCGACGGCAAGGTCTTCGCGTTCGGACCGCCGGCGGTCACGGAACTCGGCAACGCGAGCGGCTTCGACCTGCAGCTGCAGGATCAGGCCAATCTCGGCCACGCGGTGCTGATGCAGGCGCGCAACCAGTTCCTCGGCGAGGCGGGCAAGAACGCCGGCATCGTCGGCCTGCGCCCGAACGGCCAGGAGGACGCGCCGCTCTTCACGCTCGAGATCGACGAGAAAAAGGCGGGCGCGCTCGGCCTCTCGCTCGCCGACATCCAGGGCAACCTGGCGGCGAGCTGGGGCAGCTCCTACGTCAACGACTTCATCGACAAGGGCCGGACGAAGAAGGTCTTCGTGCAGGCCGACGCGCCTTACCGCATGCTGCCCGAGGACATGGAGCGCTGGAACGTGCGCAACAGCGGTGGTGGCATGGTGCCGTTCTCGTCCTTCGCCACCCTCGGCTGGGCCTCGGGCTCGCCGCGGCTCGAGCGCTTCAACGGCATCCCGTCGATGGAGATCCTGGGCCAGGGCCAGCCGGGCAAGCTCTCGAGCGGGCAGGCGATGGACGCGATGGAGGCGCTGGTCGCGAAGCTGCCACCCGGCATCGGCTCCGAGTGGACGGCGCTTTCGCGGCAGGAACGCACCTCCGGTTCGCAGCTGCCGCTGCTCTACACGCTGTCGCTGCTGGTCGTGCTGTTTTGCCTCGCGGCGCTCTACGAGAGCTGGTCGATTCCCGTCGCGGTGCTGCTCGTCGTGCCGCTCGGCATCGTCGGCACGGTCGCGGCGGCCTTGCTGCGCGGGCACCTGAACGACGTCTACTTCCAGGTCGGCCTGCTGACGACCGTGGGCCTGGCGGCGAAGAACGCGATCCTGATCGTCGAGTTCGCGAAGGACACGCACGCCGAAGGCAGGAACATCGTCGACGCCGCGCTCGAGGCGGCGCGGCTGAGGCTGCGGCCCATCATCATGACCTCGCTCGCGTTCATCCTCGGCGTGATGCCGATGGCGATCAGCTCGGGCGCGGCCTCGGGCGCGCAGAACGCGCTCGGCACGGCGGTGATCGGCGGGATGGTGTCGGCGACGGTGCTCGGCATTCTCTTCGTGCCGGTTTTCTACGTGATCGTCGTCGGCTGGAGCGAGCGGCGCAGGGACAAGCAAAAGAAGGCGGGCGGGTTGAAGCCCGAGACGCCGCCGACGACCGGCGCACAGCCTGCTACCGGGAACGCGACATGAGCTACGACATTAGCCGCGACCTGAGCCGCGTCAGCCGCGACAGGAGCCGCGACCTGCGTCGCGGTGCGCGTTCGGTCGCGCTGGGCG
>CAXTDH010000720.1:0-2127 GCA_964242405.1 uncultured Rhizobacter sp.
TTTGGTGGCGCTTCAGGGATTCGAACCCCGGACCTGCGGATTATGATTCCGTCGCTCTAACCGACTGAGCTAAAGCGCCTCAGCCGAAAATTATAACGTCGCTGCGGGCGGCGACCTCAGCACCGGCAGAGCCGGGTCGTGGCAGGGTCCACGCGTAATAACCACCGCGCCGGCTCGAATGCCGCACTGAATGTTCAGTTTTTTCAAAAAGAAGGCGCCCCCCGTCGAACAGCCGCCGGAGGTGGCGCCCCTGACGCCGGACGATCCCACTTCGATCGAGCCGCTCGAAGGCGGGCCCGAGCGCCGAACTTGGCTCGATCGCCTTCGCGGTCTTGCGCTGGGGGAGGCTTCGGTCGACATCGAGCCGCCTCCGGCCGACGCGGCGCCCTTGTCGCCCTTGCTGTCGGACGAGCAGTTCTTTGCCGAGCTTGCAGGCACGGCGCCGGTTCTGCCGCCACCACCGATCGCCCGCGCGACGGAGATTCCTCTGCCCGGATCCGCTGGGCCGCTGGCGGAGGCAAAGCTGGCGTCGGAGGTGGAGTCGGACGTGGCGTCGGAATCGGAGTCGGCGACCTCGTCATCTGCGGAAGATTCGGCACCGGAGCGCCGCACCTGGCTGAACAAGCTGCGCGGTGGCCTGCGCAAGACCGGCTCCAGCCTCGCCCAGGTCTTCACCGGCACGAAGATCGACGACGCGCTCTACGAAGAGCTCGAGGACGCGCTGCTGATGGCCGACGCCGGCGTCCGCGCCACCGAATTTCTGCTCACCGACCTGAGGCGACGGGTCAAGGAGGCGAAAGCCACCGAGCCGGCAGCCGTCAAGGCGCTGCTCGCGGACGCCGTGGCCGATCTGCTGACACCGCTCGAGAAGCCGCTCGTCGTCGGTGAACACGTGCCCACGGTGATCATGGTGGTCGGCGTCAACGGCGCCGGCAAAACGACGACGATCGGCAAGCTGACGCGTCACCTGGCCGCCGCAAACCAGAAGGTTCTGCTCGCAGCCGCCGACACCTTTCGGGCCGCCGCGCGCGAACAGCTGGCCGTCTGGGCCGGTCGAAACCAGGTCGAGATCGTCAGCCAGGAGGGCGGTGACCCGGCCGCCGTCACCTTCGATTCGGTGGTCGCCGGCAAGGCACGCGGCTGCGACGTGGTGATCGCCGACACGGCCGGCCGCTTGACGACGCAGGTCCACCTGATGGACGAGCTGAAGAAGATCCGCCGGGTGATCGGCAAGGCGCAGGCCGGTGCACCGCACGAGGTGCTGCTGGTGGTCGACGGCAACACCGGGCAGAACGCGTTGAGCCAGGTCCAGCTTTTCGACGAGGCCCTCGGGCTGACCGGCCTGGTCATCACCAAGCTCGACGGCACCGCCAAGGGTGGGGTGCTGGCAGCGATCGCGCTCTGGTCGCGCGACCGTGAACTGGAAGGCGACGGCGCCGTGCCCCTGCCCGTCTATTTCATCGGCGTGGGCGAAAAGCTGGAGGATCTGCAGACCTTCGACGCCCGGGAGTTCGCTCAGGCGCTTCTCGGCTGAGCCGCGCCGACACGGTGGTCGGCGGCCTCGACGACATCAGCGCCGCAACCAACGAGACCAGCGCCGCAAACGCGCCAAGATCAGCGCCGCGGCCGCTTGTCCGGCGCCAGCGGCGTTGGCCCGGAATCGAAATCGTCGTACCAGGTGGTCGGCGGCGGCTCCTGGGCCTCGATGAATTCGTCCTGGCTCGAATCCCGGCCGGTCTCCTCGAAGGGGTTGCGGCCTCTTGCCGACCCTGGCGCGGCAACGTTCGGCAGCGCCAGGCCCGGCATCGTCGTCTCGGCGCTCGACGGCTGCCCGGTCGCGAGCGAGCCCGCGGCCGATCTTGCCGGAACCGGCGCCGGCAACGGCTCTTTCGGCGGCCGCAGGATGCTGTCGCGCGCCACTTCCGCCGACGGCAGTGAGCTGCTCGTCCAGATGTGCAACGGCACCTTGGCCGCCTTCAGGGTCCTGGCGATGCGCGCCTGCCGCTTCGCAGCCCGAGGCGGCGCCTGGGCCGGCGGCGCCTGCAGGTCGACGACCGCGACCACCTGCGAGTTCGAGGGGCAGACGAGAAAGTCGGGGGACTGGTTGCGGACGCGGCGCAGCCAGTC
>CAXTDH010000721.1:0-2122 GCA_964242405.1 uncultured Rhizobacter sp.
GTTCCACGGCGTGCCGTCGGGCGCGGCCGAGGCGGCGTTGTAGAGGATCCGACGGTTCGCCGGCCAGGCCCAGGCCCAGTTCAGCGTCTGGCCCAGGCCCCACGGGTCGGCGTTGTCGCGCCGCGCCATCTGGTTGCCGGCCTGCGTCCAGCAGCCGGCGAAGATCCAGCAGCCCGAGGCGGTGCTGCCGTCGTCGCGCAACTGGCCGAAACCCGACACCTGCTCGCCCGCCTTGACGACGACCTTGGTCTTGTCGACGGCATCGAAGACATCGCCGATCGCGTAGCCGTTGAACTCCTTCGCGAGTTCCTCGGGCGAAGGGTTGTGCGGAATCTTGTAAGGCCAGGTCAGGTTGACGATCGGGTCTGGGAAGGCGCCGCCCTCCTTCATATAGGCGGTGCGCAGGCGGTTGAACAGGTCGGCGATGATTTCCGGGTCACCGCGTGCCTCGCCCGGCGGCTCGGCGCCCTTGTAGTGCCACTGCAGCCAGCGGCTGGAGTTGACGAGCGAGCCGTCCTCCTCGGCGAAGCAGGTCGAAGGAAAGCGAAACACCGTCGTCTGAATTTCTTCGCTCTTGACGTCGTTGTGCTCGCCGTAGTTCTTCCAGAATTCGGCCGTCTCGGTGGTCGGCGGGTCGTTGATGACCAAGTACTTGAGCTTGGAGAGGCCCGAAATCGTCTTCTTCTTGTTCGGGAACGAGCCGACCGGGTTGAAGCCCTGGCAGATGTAGCCGTTCAGCTTGCCCTGGTTCATCATCTCGAACGCCTGCAGCACGTCGTAGAGCTTGTCGAGCTTGGGCAGGTAGTCGTAGGCCCAGTCGTTGCCCACGGTCGCGGCGTTGCCCCACCAGGCTTTCTGCAGGCTGACGAAGAACTTGGGGTAGTTCTGCCAGTAGCTCATCTGGTTCGGGCGCAATGGTTTCAGGGCCCGGCTCTTGTAGTAAGTGTCGAGGTCTTGCTCCTTCTCGCCGGCAAGCGACAGATAGCCGGGCAGCGAATTCGACAGCAGCCCGAGATCGGTCAAGCCCTGGATGTTGCTGTGGCCGCGGAGTGCGTTCATGCCGCCGCCGGCGATGCCGATGTTGCCGAGCAGCAGCTGCACCAGCGCGCCGGTGCGGATCATCTGCGCGCCCTGGCTGTGCTGCGTCCAGCCAAGGGCGTACATGATGGTCATCACCCGGCCGGTGCCGGCGGTCGAGGAGACCATCTCGCACACCTTCAGGAACTTCTCCTTTGGCGTGCCGGTGACGCGGCTGACCAGCTCCGGGGTGTAGCGCGAGAAGTGCCGCTTCATCACCTGCAGCACGCAGCGCTCGTGCTGCATGGTCATGTCGACCTTGGCGAAGCCGTCCTCGCCCAGCTCGTAGCCCCAGGTCTTGTTGTCGTACTTTCGCTTGGCGGCGTCGTAGCCGGAGAAGAGGCCGTCCTCGAACTTGAAATCCTCACCGACGAGGAAGGTCGCGTTGGTGTAGTTGCGGACGTACTCGTGCTGGATCTTGTCGTTGCTCAGCAGGTAGTTGATGACGCCGCCCAGGAAGGCGATGTCGCTGCCGGCGCGAATCGGCGCGTAGTAATCGGCCATGGCCGCAGACCGCGTGAAGCGCGGATCGACGACAACCAGCCGGGCTTTGTTGTACTTCTTGGCTTCAATGACCCATTTGAATCCGCACGGATGTGCTTCGGCAGCGTTGCCGCCCATGATCAGAACCAGATCGGCGTTCTTGATGTCGACCCAATGGTTCGTCATCGCACCGCGCCCAAACGTCGGGGCCAGACCGGCCACCGTCGGGGCGTGTCAAACGCGCGCCTGGTTGTCGAAGACGAGCATCCCCAGCGAGCGCATCGCCTTGTGGGTCAGGTAACCCGATTCGTTGGACGACGCCGAGGCGCAGAGCATGCCGGTGGTCGTCCAGCGGTTGACCGGCTTGCCTTCGGCGTTCGTGGCGACGAAGTTGGCGTCGCGGTCGGCCTTCATCAGCTTGACGAGGCGGGTCATGGCGTCGTCCCAGCTGACGCGCTTCCATTCGGTGGCGCCCGGCTCGCGGATCTGCGGGTATTTCAGCCGGTGCGGGCTGTGCACGAAGTCGAGCAGGCCGGCGCCCTTCGGGCAGAGCGTGCCGCGG
>CAXTDH010000722.1:0-2122 GCA_964242405.1 uncultured Rhizobacter sp.
CGATCAGCCCCGAGCCGCGCAGCGGCCGCACGCTGACGATGTTGAAGTTGGTCGGCACGACGATCTCGCGCAGGAAGGCGCTGTACTTCTGCACCTTGATGCTGCCGATCGAGATCTCCGGGCTCTTCCTGATGAAGTTGAAGAGGCCGATCCGGATGTTGCGGGCGAAGCGCTCGTTGATGATCTCCATCGTCGGCATCCGGCCGCGGACGATCCGCTCCTGGCTGGCGATGTCGTAGGTCTTGACGGTGCCTTCTTCGACGGCCTCGGTCTCGAGCTTCTGGCTCTCGCCGGTGATGCCCTGGAGCAGCGCGTCGACTTCGTCCTGGCTGAGGATCTGCTGGTTCATGCCGCGTCGGTCGGGTCGGTCGGGGCGCTACTGGATGATGAAGTTCGAGAACAGCACATGGCGGATCGGGTTGTCCGGGGCGGCCGGCTTCTTTTTCTTCTTCTTCGACTTGGCTTTGCTCTTGGGCGCTTCGTCTTCGGCGTCCTTTGCGACCTTGTCGTCGCCGGCTTCGTCCTCCGGGTCGGGCTCCTCGATGTCGAGGCCCATCGTCCGGCCGGCCTCGCGCTGGATCTGCCCGGCGAGCTTTTCCTTGCCCGCGCGGCCCTGCAACTCGGCCGAACTCTTGTGGGCCAGGATCATCAGGATGCCGTTGCGGATGGCCGGCATGAAGGCCTTCATCGATTCGCCGAACTTCTCGTCCGCGACCTCGAGCGTGATGCCGATCTGGGCATAGCGTTCCGCTTCCTTGTCGGCGAGGTTGACGACGAAGGGCTCGAGGGCGACGAAGGTCGGCGGGTGCTTCGGGTCGATCTTGTGTTCGGCCTTGTGCTCGGCGGCTGCCGGTGCGGAGCTTTCGTCCCCGTCCTCGCCGGCCGGCGCCTTCTTCTTCATCAGCACCATCGCCGCGCCGCCACCGCCGAGCACCAGGACAAGCACGGCCGCGATGATGATGATCAGCTTCTTCTTGCTCTTCTTGGCAGGCTTGGCGCCACCGGCATCGGCAGGCGTGGCAGCGGCAGCAGCGGACATCGTCACTCACTCCTTGTGAAACCGTGTCGGCCGCGTCTCCGAACGGGCGGGCTCGGTGCCGCGACCCGGCCTGCGAATTATCGAAACCGCCGGCGACCGGCAAGCGGCGATAAGGCGGTGCTTTGTCGGGCGACTCGGCTGCTCGGGCGGTGCTCCCCGGTGGTGGCCGCGAGGGCGGCACCACGGCGGGTCGTGAGCCGCGGCAGCGCTCACCTGCGGGAGCGCTCAGTTGCGGCGGTGCTCAGCTGTGGTGGTGCTCAGCTGCAGGAGCGCGCGGCTGAGGCAGCGCTCAGCTGCAGCCGTGCTCAGGCGTAGAGATCGACGCCGCCGACCGACACGGTCCGTCGCAGCGCGCGACCCTTCGCGGCGCCCGCGTCCAGCGCTCGCATGTCGCCGCTGCTGCCGAGACGCCCGACGCCCCGTTCGTCGCCACCCCGGCCGTCACTCGCATCGCCACGACCACCGTCACCACCACCGCTGCCACCGCCCCGGGCGTGCTGCGACACCCCCCCTCCGGCGAGGGTGAAGCCGGCGTCGGCGAGGGCACTGGCGAGCGCCGGCAGCCCCGATTCGATGGCCTGCCGAGTGGCCGGCATGTCGGCGCCGAACTCGACTCGCGCCTGGCTGCCGTCCATCGTGATCTGCACCGACACCGGCCCCATGTCGGCAGGGTTCAGGTGCAGTTCGGCGTGTTGGATGCCGTCTCGAACGAGCAGGCTGACCTGCGCGCCGAGTTGCGGCGCGAAGCCGGGTGACCCGACCGCCGCGCCGAGGTCGATCGGTCGGGACGCAGCCGCGCCGGCGGGCGATGCCGCCTGGCCGAAGGCCGCGAGCTGGGCGGCGACCGTCGCCGTGCCGTCGACCGCGGTCGTCTGGCGGTCGCTCGCAGCGTCGCTCGCGCGGCGGTCGGTCAGCAGGTCGGCGAAGGCGCTTTCGCCAGGGGTCGGCGCGCCCGGGGCGGCGGCGCTGGCTGATCCGGCCAGCCCGGCGGGTCCGGCGTCTCCGGCCCGTCCTGCCCGTCCGGCCGGATCGACGCCGGCGCCTCCCGCCGCCGTCCGGAAGCCGGCGTCTGGTTCCTCGGCC
>CAXTDH010000723.1:0-2113 GCA_964242405.1 uncultured Rhizobacter sp.
TCGAGCCGGGCGAGTAGGTGCCGCGCAGCGCCCGGTTCAGCAGCGGCTTGTCGGGCGATTCGTTGAGCGCTTTCCAGTTTTCCTGGTCGATGCCGTCGACGAACAGGTTCGGGTCGAAGTTCGGCTTGCTGACGAAGGCGAGCACCTCGCCGTTCCTCGGGTCGATCGCGACCAGCGTGCCGCGCCGTTCGCCATACAGGCTCTCGACCAGCGCCTGCAGCTTGATGTCGATCGACATCACCAGCGCGTTGCCCGGCGTGGGCGGCTTGCTGTCGAGGCGCCGCACCGGGTGGCCGCTGGCGCTGGTTTCCATCTCCTCGAAGCCGGTGGCGCCGTGCAGCTCGGCCTCGTAGCTCTGCTCGACGCCGAGCTTGCCGATGTACTGGGTGCCGCGGTAGTTCGAATCGTCGTCCGAGTCGTCGATCTTGGCTTTTTCCGCCTCGTTGATGCGGCCGATGTAGCCGATCAGGTGGCTGCCCACTTCACCCAGCGGGTAGTTGCGAAAGAGCCGCGCCTTGATGTCGACCCCAGGGAACTGGAAGCGCTGGGCGGTGAAGCGCGCCACCTCTTCATCCGACAGCTTGGTGCGGATCGGCAATGACTCGAAGCTCTTGTTCTCCTCGAGCAGCCGCTTGAAGCGCTTCTTGTCGCGCGGCTGGATCTCGATGACGGCACCCAGGTGGTCGATGGTCGCGTCGATGTCACCGACCTTGGCCGGCGTGATCTCGAGCGTGTAGGCGGAGTAGTTGTTGGCCAGCACCACACCGTTGCGGTCGAGGATCAGGCCGCGGTTGGGCACGATCGGCACGACCGTGATGCGGTTGTTCTCGGCCTGCGTCGACAGGTCGTCGTGACGGTAGATCTGCAGGTAGACGAGCCGGGCGCCGAGCAGGCCGAAGGCGAACAGCACGAAGGCGGCCGCTGCCGCCAGGCGTATGCGGAAGCGCTTGACCTCCTGTTCGACGTTCTTAAACTCTGTCATCTGGATATCGCCGGAACTCATGGACTGTGCCCTGCCTCACAAGGGCCGATTTTCGTCTCGATCCGGCGCCCGGCGTTGCGGCGCGAGCAACAACCAGGTGCTGATGGGCCAAAGCAACGCTTCGAAGACAGGCGCCAGCAGCACCTGCCAGCCGGGGAACATGCCGCCGGCGATCATCCGCACCACCAGCGAGACGGCATGCGCGGCAAAGAACAGCGGCAGGATCTGCACGGCCTGCGACGGCACGGTGAACCAGAGCAGCCGGCGGTGGATGGTGATCGCGAAATAGCTGAGCAGGGTGTAGCTGAGCGCATGCTGGCCGAGCACGGCGCCGTCGTGCACATCCATCATCAGGCCGAAGACGAACGCCAGGCCGACGCCCACGCGGCGCGACTGGTGCACGTTCCAGAACACCAAGACGACCGCGACCACGTCCGGCAGCATCGGCAGCCGGCCGAGCGGCAGGATGTTGATGGCGAAAGCCACCAGCAGGGTGAAGGCGACGAACAGCGGGTTGACCGGCAGGAGCAGCTGGCCGGCGGAGCGCGGCATGATCATGGGCAGCGGCCCCTCGTGGCGGACGATGTCGGCTTCATGGATGACTGCCTGTGGCCCGCGGCGCAGGGGCCGGTGCCGGCTGCCTGGTCGCGCTTGCTGGAGACGGCGACGCGGCCGCCTTTGGTGTCGGTGTCGGTGTCGGCTTCAGCTTCGGTTTCGCTTCTGCTGGAATCGCAGGTGCCGGATGCGGCGGCTTTTTCGGAACGGCAGCCTTGCCAACCACGGCCACCGGCGCGGAAGCGGCGGCAGCCGAGGCCGACGCTGCTGCTGGCAGGGTCCGCGCAGGAGTGGCAGCAGCAGCAGCCGTCGCCGCCGCAGCGGCGCCCACGCCAGCGGCGTCGACAGGCGCGTTGCGGCTGCCTTTCTTGCCGCTCGTCGAACCCGAAGCTGAACGAGCCTCCTCGGCCAGCACGGCGTCGGCCCGTGCCGGCATCTGCGCGCCGACCGGTTCCAGCACCAGCACATGGCGCACGCCGTCGGGGTGGGCCCCCGGCAGCAGGATGATGCGGGCGCGGCCGGTATCGGCCTTGCGGTCCACGCTCGCGACTTTGGCGACCGGCAGACCGGGCGGGT
>CAXTDH010000724.1:0-2113 GCA_964242405.1 uncultured Rhizobacter sp.
AGCGGATGCCGGCCTTCTGGTTGACGTGGAAGTAGCCGACGCCTTCGTTGTCGCCGCGGTTGAAATCTTCGGTGTGCGGGATGCCGGCCTGCTGCGCGGCTTCGGCGAAGGCGTCGAGCACGTCCCAGTGCAGCCGCTGGCGTTCGACGCGCCACTCGCCGCCCGAGCGCAGGCCGTCGCGATCGAAGCCGGGCGAGGCGTGGAACTCGTCGGCGCCCTTGTAGAAATCCTCGTGCTTCAAGAAGGCGGGCAGGCACTCGTTCCAGCTCCAGCCGGGGTTGGCGCCGAAGCCGTCGCCCTTCCCCCAGTGGTCGTAGTCACGCGCCTGGCCGCGCATGTAGATCATGCCGTTGATGCTGCTGCTGCCGCCCAGCACCTTGCCGCGCGGGTAACGCAGGCTGCGGCCGTTCAGCCCGGCGTCGGCGTCGGTGGTGTAGAGCCAATCGGTGCGCGGGTTGCCGATGCAATAGAGATAACCGACCGGGATGTGGACCCACAGGTAGTCGTCGTTGCCGCCGGCCTCGATCAGCAACACCCGCTTGTCCGGATCGGCGCTCAGCCGGTTGGCCATCAGGCAGCCGGCGGTGCCGGCGCCGCAAACGATGTAGTCGTAGATCGGTTCGCTCATGGTCGTGGGCTGCGGCTCCGGGGTGCGGCGGCGATTGTGGCCCGGCGGCCGGCGGCGGTCGAGGCCAGGGGCCGACGAGGGTCAGGCCGAAGGGCCGGCGGCGGTCGGGGCCGGGGGTCGACCTGCCGCTGCACCGTCGGCCAGCGCCCGCAGGTAGTCCAGGCCGGCGATCGCCCGAACGCCGTACCAGCTCAGCATCTCGCCGTCGACCAGGCGAACCTCGGCATTCGGGCAGAGCACCCGGGCCGCGTCGAAATCCTGGGCACTGAACGCATAGGGTTCGGAGCTGAGCAGCACCTGCTCGACGCCCGCCAGCCAGGCTTCGCTGCCGTCGACGACCGGATAGCGCGCGGCGCCGCTTTCGCCGCCGTGCACGTCCGGCAGGGTCTGCCAGTTGACGCGGGCCAGCATCGCCGACAGGTAGGTGTCGCGGGCGACCGTCATCCAGGGGTCCTTCCAGATCAGGTACAGCACCGACACCGGCGCCCTGCCCTCCGGCACCGTCGCGGCCAGCGCGGTGCTCGTTGCGGCACTGATCGCAGCGGCCGCTGCCGTCACGCCGGGGCTGTCGGCGAACTCGGCGGCCACCTGCTCGATGAGCGCCGACAGGTCCTCCGGCCGCTTCGGATGGGTGACGATCAACCGCGGCGGCTGCGGCCAGCCGCGCACCGCTTCCACCGTTTCGCGGCGGTTCTCGTCGATGTTGACGATCAGGTGGGTGGGTGCGAGGCGCTGCAGCTTGGCCAGGTTGACATCCTTGGTACCGCCGACCTTCGGAACAGCACGCAGCACCTCGGCCGGGTGGATGCAAAAACCGGTGCGGGCGACCAGGCAGGGCGCGAGGCCGAGGGCCACCAGCAGTTCGGTCACGCTCGGCACCAGGCAGGCGATGCGGGGCGGCACGCGCAGCGCCTGCGAAGCCCGGAAAAGGTATTCGTCGTCGGAATCGATCATGTTGTCCTGGGCAAGCCGTTTGCCCGTCAGCCCCTCGCCGAAACGCGATGCCGACCGGCTGCTGAAGAACAACACTTTATTCAGCTGGCCGGTGTTGGGTTCCGTGCAATTCACTTATATTCACAAATCTGTGTCTGGAAGCAGCGCCTTCGCTTGAATGGTTCACGATGGGTAGAAGCTCCACATGGTCTTCAGGAAATTGAAAGGGGCTCTCCCATGGGCAACAAACTCTACGTCGGTAATCTTTCCTACAACATCCGCGACGATGATCTTCAACAGGCGTTCGGGCAGTACGGCAGCGTCTCCTCTGCGAAGGTGATGATGGACCGTGACACCGGCCGTTCGAAGGGCTTCGGCTTCGTCGAAATGGGCTCGGATGCAGAAGCCCAGTCGGCCATCAACGGCATGAACGGTCAAGCCCTCGACGGCCGGGCGATCGTCGTCAACGAAGCTCGCCCTCGTGAAGAGCGCCCGGGTGGTTTCGGCGGCGGTGGTGGCGGCGGTCGTCCGGGTGGCGGCGGCGGTGGCTTC
>CAXTDH010000725.1:0-2112 GCA_964242405.1 uncultured Rhizobacter sp.
GGGATGGTGCTGGTGGTACGCGCTGCTGCCGTCCTGTTCTGGAAGCGGCGCACGCCGCCTTTCTGGGTCGTCGAAACCGTGACCGTGTTCGGCTCGCTGGTCACTGTCGCCTACGTCATGGTCGCAGCGCACGACCCGCCCGACCACCTGCCAGCGCTCATTCACCTGGGCGGCATGTCGCTCGTCTTCCTGCAGGCCGGGCTGGCCGCTCGCCTGCAGTTTCATTCGCTCCTGGGACTCGGCCTGCTGTCGATCGCCGGCTATGCACTCGCGGCCCGCAGCACCGACAGCACACAGGCCATGGTCGTCGCCGGCAACCTGCGGCTGCTCGTCACCACGCTCGCCTACGTGCTGGTGGCCAACTACCTCCTGGAATTCCGCGAACGCCGCAACTACCTGCTGCAGGCGTTGCAGGCCCATCGACAGCGCGCCCTGACGAAAGCGGTCGAAGCGCTGCGGCGCCTGTCGTTGAGCGACGCATTGACTGGGTTGGCGAACCGCCGCCGCTTCGACGAGGCCCTGCAAGACGCCTGGCGTACCGCATCGGTGCGGTCCGAGCCCTTGGCGGTGCTGCAGATCGACGTGGATTTCTTCAAGCGCTACAACGACCGCAACGGCCACCCGGCCGGCGACCTCTGCCTGCAGCGCGTGGCCGCGGCCCTGGCGGCAGCGGCTGCGCAGCACGGCGGCCTGGCCGCGCGGGTCGGCGGCGAAGAGTTCGCCCTGCTGCTGCCGGGGCGCACGCTCGAGGCGGCTGCGCAGATCGCCGGGGCGGTGCTGTGCGGCGTCCGCGCGCTGCGTCTGCCCCATCCCGAATCGGCAGCGTCGAAGCAGGTCACCGTCAGCATCGGTGCCGCGGCCGTGCTGCCGCCGCTGAGCTCGATGCAGGAGCCGCAGGCCCTGCTGCTCGCGGCCGACGAAGCGCTCTATGCCGCCAAGCGCGCGGGCCGTGACCGTGCCTGTCGGGCGTCCCTCGAGCCTGGCCTGTCGACAGGGGCGCCCCGGATGCGGCGATCGATCGCGATGCAGCCGGCGAACCCGCCCGGCGCGTCGCCGCGCACGCCGCCCGCCGATCGCCGCACCGATGACCGCACCGATGACAACGACGACGACTCGTCCGTTGCACTCGCAAGCCGGGTGCAAGCGCTCCAGGATGTTCTGTCCAAAGGGCTGCGTCGGCTTCGGTTCCCGGCCGCGCTGGAAGCGCAGTACCTGGCGCGAGATGTGGGCAAGCGAGGCCGCCTGCTGTGCCGCCTGGGCATCGGCGGCCTCCTCTACAGCTTCGGCTTCCTCCTGCTGAGCCGCCCCTTGATCGCGGACGTCGCCGCGCTGGTGGAACCGTTCCTGCTGGGGATGTCGGCGATCGCGGTGCCCCTGCTGCTCCTGCTGCGGCCGATGCCGCCCCGCTTGCGCGAAGCGCTGTTCGGCGGCTGCGTGATCGCCCTGACCTTCGGCACGACACTGCTGATTTCCTCGAGCCGGCTCATGACCGCGTTCGCCTACGCCATCAGCCTTCCGCTGATTCCGATGTTCAGTGCCGTCATCGCGGCGCAGCCCTTTCGCTACAGCTTGTCGGTCTGCGGGCTCGGATGGATTCTGATCGTCGTCATGATGGCGCCCGGAGCCGGCGCGTCGCGATCGCTCTGGATCGACGTCTCGACGCTCGGGCTCGACGGCTGCCTGTTTTCGCTGATCGGCGGCTATCTGATCGAAGCCAGCGCGCGCCGCGACTACCTGCTCGGGCAAATCGCCGAGGCGCAAGGTGCCCTGCTCCTCCACACGACGCAGCACCTGCGGCGGCTCGCCGAAAGCGACCCGCTGACCGGCGTGCCGAATCGCCGCAAGTTCGACAGCGAACTCGCCACCCAGCTCGCCGCCTGCGCAGCGGGTGGTCGGCCGCTCGCCCTGTTGATCGCCGATGTCGACCACTTCAAGCGCTACAACGACAGCCTGGGGCACGGCGCCGGCGACGCCTGCCTGCGGCAACTGGCGCAGGTGTTCTCGAAGCACGCCGCCGAGCGGTCGGCGGTCACCGGCGGGAGCTCGATGGCAGCCCGCATCGGCGGCGAAGAGTTCGCGCTCCTGCTGCCCTGCTGTGCCGTCGCCGAGGCC
>CAXTDH010000726.1:0-2110 GCA_964242405.1 uncultured Rhizobacter sp.
TCGGGTGCGAACCAGCCGACGAGCCCGCCCTGCTCCGCCAACCGGTTCACCGCCTCCTGCAGCAAGTGCGTCTTGCCGCTGCCGCTGCCGCCCCAGAGATAGACAGGCGGCGACGCCGCGCCGAGCGCCTGCAGCTGCTCGATCGCCAGCTCGTTCGCCCCCACCAGCAGGTTGCCGAACGTGCGGGCGGGGGGGCCACCGATGTCCAGCGGGAGCTGCCTCATTCGATCATCCGAGATAGGTCACCCTGCCCGCCATATCGTTCACTTCGGCCGGGTCGCATCGGCCGCCACGGTCGCCCGACTTGTGACGAAGGCGGATTCTAGGGCGCCGGCGACGAGCCGCCGCGTCGCAATTCGGCCAGGCGCCGGGTCACCGTCGCACGGTCGGCGGCCTCGGGCAAGTGCTCGAGGTAGCGGCGCAGGTCGTCGATGGCGCTGTCGGTCAGGCCGAGATCGGCAGAGACCAGACCGCGGTCGCGCCGTTCATCCCAGTCGGTCGGTAGCAGGACGACTAGCCGATCGAGCACCTGCAGCATCCGCTTCGGCTCGCCGGAATTGCGGTGCACTTCCTTCAGGTTGCGCAGCATCCGGGCGAGTACGTCGCGGGCCGGGGCGGCCTGGAGGAACAGGCCGAGCGGTGCGTCGAACGCGCCGCTCAGGCCACGGTTGCGCTTGTAGGGGGCGAGCAGGTCCTCGAGTTCATCGCGCGACAGCGACTGGCCGGTGAACGGGTCGATAACGACTTCGCCCTGGGGTTGAGCGTGCTGCACTTCGCCGGCGCGGCGACCCTCCCCCGCCACGTGTCGCCGCATCCGGAGCTTGACGAGGAAGTGGCCGGGAAACGAGATGCCGCGCGCGGTCAGGCCGATCTGCGTCGCGATTTCGATGTAGACGATGGCCAGGGTGATCGGGATGCCGCGCCGGGTCGCGAGCACGCGGTGGAGATAGCTGTTGTCGACGGCGTAGTAGTCGTTGACGTTGCCGGCGAAGCCGAGTTCCTGGAAGAAATAGCGGTTCAGCCAGCGCAGCTTCTGGACCTGCACCGCATCCGCCGGCACCCGCGCCTTGAGCCGGGCGGCGAGCGCGTCGATCTCGGCCAGCACGCTCTGCACGTCGAGCCGGGGATCGGCGTCCTGCGCAAGCGAAATGGCCGCCTCGGTGAGCGGGAAGGACGCATCCTCGGCCACCAGAGACTCGAAATACTCGAGCGGGGTGGGCGCTGCAAACCGCATCCGTTCTGCCATGCGGCCATTCTAAAACGGGCCGCGGAGGGCGTGCAGCACGGCCCCGCGGAGGAGTCGCAGCGCTGGCGACGACCGGGCGCCGCACAGCCTCACTCGCGGCGCATGAAGTGCTGCAGCTTCAAGCCGGTGGCGGCGAGCGCGGCGAAGTAAAGCCCGGCTGCGGCGACCAGGCAGAGCGCCAGAAGACCGGCACGGCGTGCATCGTGTCCGACCAGGCCCTGCCAATCCACCGATCGGGCCGCCCAGCCGAGCCAGGCACCGAGCGCGACGGTCGACCAGACCACCCGCGTGGCGAAGACCAGCCACCCCGGTGCCGGCCGATACCAGCCCGCCCGTCGCAAGCCGATGTAGAGGCCCAGAGCATTGACGAGTGCCGCGACGCTGATCGAAAGCGTCAGCCCGGCATGCTGGAAGAGCGGCACGAAGAGCAGGTTCAGTAGCTGCGTCAACACCAGCACGCCGATCGCTATCTTGACCGGGGTGCGCGCATCCTGCCGGGCGTAGAAGCCGGGCGCCAGCACCTTCACGGCGACGATGCCGACCAGACCGACCCCGTAGCCGAACAGCGCCCGTGCCGTCTGCGGCACCGAGGCGGCAGTGAAGGCACCGCGCTCGAAAAGTGTCGCGACCATGGCGTCGGAGAAGACGAGCAGCGCCATGGTGCAGGGCAGCGCCAGCAGCAGCACCAGGCGCAGGCCCCAGTCGACCAGGCCCGAGTAGCCGGCGAGATCGCTGCGCGGACGCCTGCTGACTCCGACGCTCTCACCTCCTTCGTCGGCCCCCTCTATCAGAAACTGCTGTCTGTGCTGTCGAACGAAGAAGTGCCCGAAGCGGCCGACGAAAACGCCGGCCTTGCACTTGGGC
>CAXTDH010000727.1:0-2108 GCA_964242405.1 uncultured Rhizobacter sp.
CTGCCGTGAAGAACTGGTCCCCTGGGGCCTGCCGGGGACCGAGGCCGGCAGGCCGATGGCCCACCTCGAAGCCTCTTCGGCGAAAAGGCCGACGGCCATGCCGCCCCGCGGGCCGGAAGCCGACACGAGCGTCACCCCACTGGACTGGCGGCGCCTGATCGCCGAGCCGGATGTCATCTTGCTCGACAACCGCAACGCCTTCGAATACCGGCTGGGCCACTTCCGGCATGCCGTCCACCCCGATGTCGGCCGCTTCCACGACTTTCCGGCCTACGTCGAGCACCACGCCGCCGCCTGGAAGGCCGCGGGGCAACGCGTGGCGATGTACTGCACCGGCGGCATCCGCTGCGAAAAGTCGACCGCCTGGATGCAGGGCCTCGGCCTGACGGTGCACCGCCTCGAAGGCGGCATCCTCAACTATTTCCGCCAGATCGACGATGCCGCTGCCGACTGGCAGGGTGAGTGCTTCGTCTTCGACAACCGGATCGCCATCGACACCGGCTTGCAGGAGACCGAGACGACCGCCGAAGATGTCTACACCGGCGAGCCGGACGGCGGTTGGCGCCTCGAACGTGCGCGGCGACTCGATGCCGCCTGAGGTCGAGGCACGCTCGGTCGCGGCGGCGCATCGCCGGCCCCAAAGCCGCGACGGCGTGGATGCGAGCTGCGTCTCGCTGCGTCCGGGCGACCGCCGCACCGTGCTCGAATTCCTGGTGGCGCGTTTCCCGAACGTGGACGCCGCCGAGTGGCGCGCCCGCCTAGACGCCGGCGACGTGTTCGACGACCAGGGCAGGGCGGTCGAGCCCGGGGCGCTTTGCGGGACGCATGCCCGGCTCCACTACTTTCGCAGCGTGCGCGACGAGCCCGTCGTGGCGCTGGAGGCGGCGCTGGTCTACCGCGACGCGCGAATCGCCGTGTTCGACAAGCCCCATGGGCTGGCGGTGATGCCCGCGGGGCGCCATCTGCGCGAAACGCTTCTGACACGGGTTCACCGGCTGCCCGGCTGCGAGGCTGCCGTGCCGGTGCACCGCATCGATCGCGACACCGCCGGCCTGGTGTTGTTCAGCCTGCAGCCGGCGAGCCGCGACGCGTATCACGCGCTTTTTCGAAATCGACAGGTCGACAAGCACTACCACGCCGTGGCTCGGCTCGACCCCGCGCGGCGGTGGCCGTTGCAGTACCGCAGCCGCCTCGCGCAATCCGCAGCCTCCTTCATGCAGATGGCCGAAATTGCCGGCGAGCCGAACACCGAAACGGTGATCGATCTGCTGGCGGCGCGTGCCGGCGGGCTCGGCCACTTCGAGCTGCGACCCATGACCGGCGCCCGGCATCAGCTGCGTGTGCACCTGGCCAGCCTCGGCATGCCGATCGTCAACGACCGCCTCTACCCCGTCCTGCAGCCCGATGCGGCCGGGGATGTCGAGGCACTCGAGCGCCAGCAGCGGGAACCCTTGCAGTTGCTCGCCCGGCAGCTGTCGTTCGTCGATCCGCTGACGGGGGCTGCCCATTCGTTCGAGAGCAGCCGGCGGCTCGCATGACCGCTCGGAGCTCGTCAGGCCGGGCACTCGCGCCGCAGCACCGTGTCTTCGGTGCCTTCTTCCTCTATGCCTTCGGCATCGGCGGCTTCTTCCCGAGGCTGGCCGACATCCAGCGCGAGATGGGCGTCCCGGAAGGTGCTTTCGGCTTGTCGCTGGCCGGAACCGCGACCGGTACCCTGCTGTCGCTCTCGGTGGCCGGCCGGGTGCTCGAGCGCATCGGCCATCGGGCAGCGCTGATGGCCGGGCCACCGCTGATCGCGCTCTTCTTCGCCGCCGCCGCCTGGGCACGAACGCCGACCCTGATGTTTGTGCTGTTGCTTCCGGCCGGCCTGGCGATCGGTGTCGTCGAAGTGGCCGCCAGCCTCGAGGCCGATCGACTGGAGCACGCGGTCGGGCGCCGTCTGATGAACCGGGCGCACGGTTTCTGGAGCCTCGGCTTCTTCGCCGCCGGCAGTGTCGGTGCGCTGCTCTCGCAATTCGGCGTCGGCGCGCGAGCACATCTTGCCTCGGTGGTGCCGATCGCGGTGCTTTCCGCCGGCCTGCTAATGGCGGGGTTGGAGCCGGCGGCCG
>CAXTDH010000728.1:0-2108 GCA_964242405.1 uncultured Rhizobacter sp.
TGGTCCCGGCCACCGCCGGGGGCCCGCGCGCCAAGGAGCTGTTCGAACTCCGCAACGTCGGCCTGGAGACCGGCCTGCTGCTGTTGTCCAGCTTCGCCTGCGGCATGGCGACGATCGCTGCCGACGAACGCAAGCGCGGCTGGACGCACCTGGCGCTGTTCGTCACCGGCCTGCTCGGCTTCGCCTTCCTGGTGCTCGAACTGCGCGAATTCGCAGGCCTGATCGAGCGCCGGGCCGGGCCGCAGCGCAGCGCCTTCCTGTCGGCCTTCTTCTCGCTCGTCGGCTGCCACGGCCTGCACGTCGGCATCGGCCTGCTGTGGTGCGGAACGATGATGGCGCAGATCCAGGCCAAGGGCTTTCGCGACGACATCCTGCGCCGCCTGGCGTGTTTCGCGCTCTTCTGGCACGCCCTCGACATCGTCTGGGTGGGGGTGATGACGAGCGTCTACCTGTTGGGAGTGCGGGGATGAACCAGGAAGGCAGCAGCGAGGTGGGTGGCGAAGGCGGGCAGCGCCCGTCCGCGGCCGACGGCGGCGGCGAACGGGCACCCGGCGAAGCCGCCGGCTCGCCGCTGCGGCGGGTCGTCAACTACCTGATTGGCCTGTCACTCGCCGCTGCCCTGACCGGCATCTCCTTCTGGGTCTGCACCAGCGACGTCGTCTGGGCGCCGGGGGTGCCGATCGGCCTGTGCGTGCTGGCCGTCGCGCAGATGGGCATCCACCTCGTCTTCTTCCTGCACATCAACACCGGGCAGGACAGCATCAACAACGTGCTGGCGGTCGCCTTCGGCCTGTTGATCGTCGTGCTGCTGGGGGCGGGTACGCTCTGGATCATGTCGAACCTGAACGACCGGATGGCGCCGATGGGCGGCACCATGAACCTGCAGATGCAGCGGTGAACCGAGTAGCCGGATCCGTACAGGTTCCATCGGACGACCGACCGTCAGACGACCGCCCGTCGGCTCCGGTGACGCCACCGTTCCCGGTCGCGGCCAACGCCGGCAACAGCGCCCGTTGAGCGCCGGCGCGTCAGATCGACTACAACCGCGGACGATGCCAGACCCGCGCTTCCCGCTCCCCGCCGACCGTTCGCCCGGTGCGCCGCCGGCCGGCTACACCCCGGTTGCCGGCGACCCGGCCACCTGCTGCCCGCAATGCGGCACGCTGCAGCGGCTACCGCGGCTCGCCGGCTGGACGACCGCCGCCTGCGCCGTCTGCCGGACGGTCATCGAACGCAGCAGCGGCCGCAGCCTGAGCGCAGCGCTCGCCTGCAGCAGCGCCGCGCTCGTGCTGCTCGTACCCGCGTACTTCTTTCCGTTTCTCACCACCGGAATCCTCGGTGTGACACGCGAAAGCCGGCTCCATTCGAGCGCGAGCGCCATGTTCGTCAACGGTTGGCCCGACCTCGGCCTGGTGATCGCCCTCTTCGTCATCGTCTTCCCGGTGATCCGCTTCGGCTTGTTGACCGTCGTGCTCAGCATGCTGCAATTCACCCGTCGTCGCCCCGCCTGGCTGGGGCGCGCGTTTCGCCATGCCATCCGGCTCGAAGCCTGGTCGATGCCCGACGTCTTCGTGCTCTCGCTGGCGGTCGCCTACGGCAAGCTCGTGTCGCAGCTGTGGGTCGAAGTCGGCATCGGCGCCATCTGCTTCATCGGCGTGGCGCTGCTCGGGCTGTTCGTGCGGGCGACGCTCGATGTCGGCGAAGTCTGGCGTGCGATCGGGGCACCGCCGCCGGAAACGCTTCAGGCCGGATCGATGCGCACGCAGCCTGCCCTCAGCTGCAGCGTCTGCGAACTCGCGGCCTCGCCGAGTCGACACGAGGGCGACGCCTGCCTGCGCTGCGCCGCGACCCTGCACCGGCGCAAGCCCGAGGCGGTCGGCCGGTCGATCGCGTTCACGGTCGCGGCGGTGCTGCTCTATGTTCCCGCCAACATCTACCCGATGGCGTCGATCCCGAACGGCCTGTCGACCGAAAAGTACACCGTCGTGGGCGGCGTGATCGAGCTCTGGCAGTCGGATCTCTATAGTCTGGCCGTGCTCGTGGTCGTCGCCAGCGTGGTGATACCGGTGTTGAAGCTGATCGGCCTGGTCTGGTGCATCGCCTCGGTG
>CAXTDH010000729.1:0-2103 GCA_964242405.1 uncultured Rhizobacter sp.
AGCCCTGAGCTTTAGCCGACCACCGTGCCGCGGGCCTCGCCGAAACCGATCCTGACGGCGCCCGGGCGTTCGCAGCAGGCGCGCAGGACGACCGTGTCGCCATCCTCGAGAAAGCTTCGTTGCTCGCCGTTCGCGAGCGTGACCTTCTGCTTGCCGCCTGCCGAGAGCTCGAGCAAAGAGCCGGCCTGGCGCGGCTCGGGGCCGGACAAGGTGCCCGTGCCGAGCAGGTCGCCCGGCTGCAGGTTGCAGCCGTTGACGGTGTGGTGGGTCAGCAGTTGCGCCCAAGTCCAATAGGCGCTCTCGACCGCCCCGGAGCTCGACAGCAGAACAGGCGCGGCGCCGTCGGTCTGCATTTTGGCTGTCTGCAGCCACACCTCCATCCGGACGTCGACCGCGGCCAGCGCGCGGTTCGCCGCGGAATCGAGGTAGGCGAGCGGCTGTGGATGGCCTGCCGGCCGGCTGAACGGCGATCGAAAGGGCGCCAATGCCTCGGCCGTGACGATCCAGGGCGAGACCGTGGTGACAAAGCTCTTGGCCAGGAACGGCCCGAGCGGTTGGTATTCCCAGGCTTGCAGGTCACGTGCCGACCAGTCGTTCAGCAGGCCGAGACCGAACAGGTGGTCCTCCGCGGTGTCGATCGAGATCGGTACGCCGAGCGCATTGCCGGGACCGACCCAGATGGCGAGTTCGAGCTCGTAGTCGAGCCGTTTCGCCGGACCGAACGCCGGCGTGCCGCCGATCTCGCCCTGCGTCTGGCCTTGCGGGCGTTTGACCTCGTGCCCGCTGACCACCACCGACGACGCCCGGCCGTGGTAGCCGATCGGCACCCATTTGTAGTTCGGCATGAGCGGTGCGTCGGGCCGGAACAGCTTGCCGACAGCGGTCGCATGGTGGATGCCGGTGTAGAAATCGGTGTAATCGCCGATTCGGCAGGGCAGCGCCATCTCGACCGCGGCCTGGGGCAGCAAGGCATCGGCGAGCACGGTGTGATGCGGGCTGCCGATGCTCAGGGCGGCAGAAAGCGCCGCGCGCAGCGCACGGCGCTCGGCCGGCGGTCGACTCATCAACGCATTCAGGTCACCGGCGGCGAGCGGTTCCAGCAGACGATCGATGTCGGCGGGCCAGGCGACCGCGGCCCGCGCCCGGCGCAGGTCGAGCACCTGGTCGCCGATGGCCACACCGATGCGCCATTCGTCGGTCGAATCGGCATCGTCAGAACCGGCAGGCCGGAAACGACCGTAGGGCAGGTTCTGGATTGGGAAATCGGCACCCGCAACTTGGGCCGATTCGACCCAGCTGCGCAGCGCCGGGTCATGGGTGGCGTCGATGCGCGCGGCGGTGGTCATGGCTGGAATCTGTCTCGCAGGCCGGCCCAGCAATCGGCGTAGTGGGGGTCGAGCGCCGGGCTGGTCATCGCGTACTCGGTCGGCACGAGGGTGTAGCGGCTCTCGAACATGAAGGCGAGGGTGTGGTCGAGCTTGTGCGGCGCCAGATCGGCCTGGCTGGCGCGTTCGAAGGCTTCTTCGTCCGGCCCGTGCGGCACCATGCTGTTGTGCAGGCTGGCGCCGCCCGGCTTGAAGCCGCCCGGCTTGGCATCGTACTGGCCATAAACCAGGCCCATGAACTCGCTCATCAGGTTGCGGTGGTACCAGGGCGGCCGGAAGGTGTCCTCCATCACCAGCCAGCGGGGCGGGAAGATGACGAAGTCGCAATTGGCCGTGCCGGGCGTGTCGCTGGGCGAGGTCAGCACGGTGAAGATCGACGGGTCCGGGTGGTCGAAGCTGATGGAGCCGATCGTCATGAAGTTGGCGGTGTCGTACTTCACGGGCGCCAGGTTGCCGTGCCAGGCGACGACGTTGAACGGCGACCGGCGCAGCGGCACCTGCCAGAGGCGGCCGCGGAACTTCTTCACGAGCTTGCAGGGGCCGGACGTGGAATCGTCTTCGAAAGCGGCCACCGGCGCCTGGAAGTCGCGGGCGTTGGCCAGGCCGTTGGAGCCGATCGGGCCGAGCTCGGGCAAGCGGAAGTGGGCGCCGAAGTTCTCGCACACATAGCCGCGCGACGGCCCGTCGGGCAGCTCGACCCTGAAGGCGATGCCGCGCG
>CAXTDH010000730.1:0-2103 GCA_964242405.1 uncultured Rhizobacter sp.
GTTCCTGTTTTCACGCGTGTTCCACCTGGTGCCGATCTCGGGATTCGAATCCGGCTTCGACGCGGCCCGCTTCCTGATCCTTCCGGTGCTGCTGTCGCTGTTATCGCGCCTCGGCAGCGAAGGGCGTCTCTATCGGGCGATGTTCCTGGAGGAGTTGGGCCGGGATTACGTCCGCACTGCGCTTGCCAAGGGTCTGGCAGAGCCGAAGGTGCTGTTCGACCATGTGCTGCGCAATGCGCTGATCCCGATCCTGACGAGTGCCGGCAGCTATTTGCCCTACGTCTTTCTCGGCAGCCTGGTGTTCGAAAGCTTTTTCGGCATTCCCGGCCTCGGCGCGTACGTCATCGAAGCGATCACCGGGCAGGATTTCGCCATCGTCCGGTCGATGGTGTTCGTGGGTTCGGTGCTGTACATCGTGAGCTACATCCTGATCGACATCGCCTACACCTGGGTCGACCCGCGGGTCCGGCTCGCATGAGTGTCGATTGCGAGCCCTGATGCCGAAGTTCTTGCTTCTCTGGTCCGACGCGGTCGTTGTCGTGAGCTTCTTGCTGATGCTCTGGTACGGCATCGTCGTCCGCGCCAGCCGCAACCGCCGAGCCGTCTGGCGCAAGGTGTTTCGCGACCCGGCGTCGATGTGCTCGGCCGTGGTGCTGGTGCTGTTCTTCGCCGTCGCACTGATCGACAGCGTGCATTTCCGGCGGGCGCTGGCCAGCGTCGCCAGCGCCGGCGCGAGCCAGCGCCAGGCCTACGACACGCGCACCGAGTCGATGCTCGACCTGTTGCTGGCCCGCCAGCTCGCCGGGCGCGAAACCTCCTACTCCGCGCCGCTCGCGATCCGGTCGCTGACCAAGGTGTCGGTCGATATCGGCGGGGGGAAGATGGATCGGACCTTTCCGCGCCTGCTGCACGGCGGTGCCACGCTGACCGAGGACAGCCAGTGGGGCGCCGACCTCGCGCTTCGCGCCGGCACCGGGCTTCTCATCGGCCTGCTGATCGCAGCACTGGTGGCCGCGGGCGTCGCCTGGCAGACAGCGAGAACCGACGCCTGCAGCATGCGCCAGGCCGGGCAGCGCATCTGGCGCAACCGAACCGACCTGCCGCTGCGTGCGGCGCTCTTGACGGTGCTCGCCCTGGGCGTCACCTTCGGGCCGCTGCTGGCGCTGGCGCAGAACTATCACGTCTTCGGCACCGACCGGACGGGCAACGACGTCTTCTACCAGGCACTGAAGAGCATACGCACCGCCTTCGTCATCGGCACGCTGTCGACGATCGCAACCTTGCCGCTCGCGGTCGGCCTGGGCATCGTCGCCGGCTACCTTCGCGGCTGGGTCGACGAAGCGGTGCAGTACCTCTACACGACCCTGTCGTCGATCCCGAACGTGCTGCTGATCGCGGCCTGCGTGCTGATGATGCAGGTCTTCATCGACACCCATCCCGACCTTTTCGAGACCGGTGCCGAGCGGGCCGATGTGCGCCTGTTCCTGCTGTGCGTGATCCTCGGCCTGACGGGCTGGGCGACGCTCTGCCGGCTGCTTCGCGCCGAGACGATGAAGCTTTCGCAGCTCGAGTATGTGCAAGCGGCCACCGCGTTCGGTGTGCGCCCGTGGCGCATCATGGTGCGGCACATCTTCCCGAATGTGGTGCACCTGATCATCATCACCACCGTGCTCGACTTCTCCGCGCTGATCCTCTATGAGGCGGTTCTGTCTTATGTCGGCGTCGGTGTCGATCCCTCGATGAACAGTTTCGGCGGCATGATCAACCTCGCCCGCACCGAGATGTCGCGCGAGCCGCTGGTCTGGTGGTCGTTCGCTGCCGCGTTCGGCTTCATGGTGACGCTGGTGCTGGCGGCCAACCTGTTCGCCGACGGCGTGCGGGATGCGTTCGATCCGCGCGCCCGGGCGTTCCGCGTGCGCCTGAAGCGGCCGCTGGCCTCATGAGCGAGCCGCGATGCTGACGGTCGATCGACTCGAGGTCGAGCTCGACGCCGATTCCGGAGTCGTCCGTGCCATCGACAGCCTGAGCCTGGCCATCCGCCGCGGCGAGACCTTCGCGCTGGTCGGCGAATCGGGTTGCGGCAAGAGCATGACGGCGCTCGCC
>CAXTDH010000731.1:0-2102 GCA_964242405.1 uncultured Rhizobacter sp.
GCGCGATTCATGCCCGCCGCGAAGACCGATTCGTGCCAGTTGGCCAACTTGGCCAGAAGCTCTTACACTCACCGCATGCAAGTCAATATCCTCGAGGCAAAGAATCGTTTGTCTGAATTGATTCGGTCGGCATGCGCCGGCGAAGAAGTCGTCATCGCAAACCGCGGCAAGCCGGTCGCCAGGCTGATCGCTGAAACTGCGCCTGATGGGGCCGGTGCGGCCGGTGACGCCGGTCATGTCGAAAGCGTTCTCGAGTGGCTGGCCACGCATCCGTTGCCGGCTCATGCCAGACGCTCCGCGAGCCAGATCGATGCCGATATCGAGGCGGAGCGTCATGGATGGGATTGATCTATCTCGACGCCCGCCTTCTGACCTACCTCGTCGAGCCAAATCCGACGTTCTCGGCCATCGTGACAAAGGCCGTCAAAGCCGCGGCGGGGGACGCAATTGTGCATATCGCCGCTGGTCCAGCTGGAATGCCTGGTCGGGCCGATCAAGCGCGGCAATATCGTTCTTCAGCGCCAGTACGAATCGTTTTTCGACCGTCTCCGTGTACTCGACATCCCGGAGCCCGTGTACCGGGACGCTGCGGCTCTTCGCGGCCGATACGCTCTGCAGACACCCGACGCGCTGCACCTCGCCTGCGCTCAGTACCATCGGTGCGACGCTTTCTGGACCAACGATGACCGGCTGGCACGCGCAGCACATGGTCTGGCGCGAAACGTGGCAACTCGGGGGGCCCTGACACCCGCGTCCACGAAACGGTGATGTCGCTACGACCGTTCATTCACCCGCTGCGGCCCAGCACCTCCAAGAGCCCATGAGCGAACCCGCGAATCCTCACCGCCTGGCCCTGCGCGGCGATCTGCTCGACTTCCTCGCCGACCCGGCCTGGGGAGATGTCGATGCGGGGACGGCGGTCCGGTTTCGCCCGGACCATTGGCTGTTGATCGAGAACGGCCGCATCGCCGGCGCCCAGCTCGATGAGCCCGACGACTCCTGGCAGCACCACGACCACAGCGGCCGCCTGATCCTGCCCGGCTTCATCGATACCCACGTCCACATGCCGCAGCTCGACGTGATCGCGAGCTACGGCACCGAACTGCTCGATTGGCTCGAGACCTACACCTTTCCCTCGGAGATCCGCTTCGCCGACCCGGCCTGGTCGGCGGCGGGGGCCGAGCTCTTCACCGACGCGCTGCTCGCCCACGGCACGACCGCGGCGGCCGTCTTCGCGACCGCCCACAAGGTGTCGGCCGAGGCGCTGTTCACCTCGGCGGAGCGGCGCGGCATGCGGCTGATTACGGGCAAGGTGCTGCAGGATCGGCATTCGCCCGAGGGCCTGGCCGACGACGTGGTGCAGGCCGAGATCGACTGCCGCGACCTGATCGCCCGCTGGCACGGCCGAGGCCGGCTCGCCTATGCCGTCACCGTGCGCTTCGCGCCGACCAGCTCGCCCGAGCAGCTGGCGATGGCCGGCGCGCTGTGTGCCGAAAACGCCAGCCTCTACCTGCAGACCCACGTCGCCGAGAACCGGTCCGAGGTCGCCTGGGTCAAGACGCTGTTCCCGGCGGCGCGCAGCTACCTCGACGTCTACGCCGGCTTCGGGCTGCTGCATGCGCGCAGCATCTTCGCCCACGGCATCTGGCTGGACGACGCCGATCGCGCGGCGCTCGCGCAATCGAATGCCCAGATCGCCCACAGCCCGTCCTCGAACCTCTTCCTGGGCAGCGGCCTGTTCGGCTGGCGGGCGGCGGAAGAGGCGGGCGTGGCGGTGAGCCTGGCGAGCGATGTCGGCGGCGGCACCAGCCTGTCGATGCTGCGCAACATGGCCGACGCCTACAAGATCCAGGCGATGGCGGGCGAACGCCTGACCGCCTGGAAAGCGCTGCATGCCGCCACCCGCGGGGCGGCGCTGGCGCTGCGGCTCGATGACGAGATCGGCTCGCTCGATGCCGGCCGCCTCGCCGATGTCTGCATCTGGGATTGGGCGGCCGACCCGGTCAGCCGGCGCCGCATGCACGCGGCTCGCAGCCTGCACGAACGCGCATTTGCCTGGATGACGATGGCCGACGACCGCAATCTGGTTGAAACCGTCGTGG
>CAXTDH010000732.1:0-2089 GCA_964242405.1 uncultured Rhizobacter sp.
CCTTGATGAAGACGCCGAACCCGGCATTGCCGGCAGGGCGGATGAGCGATATCTGCGCCGCCCTGGCGAGCGGCGCGACCGAGCAGCCAACGGCGACCTTCTGGAACCTGGCCGCGGCGGTGTTCGAGGCCCAGGCCCAGGGGCTGCTCGGCTTCGATGTCTTCAGCAAACGGGTGGCGTCGCGTCTCCTGGTGCAGTTCCGCACGCTCGAGCGCGGCCAGGGCGAAGTCTCCGAACGGCTCGCCCAGGACCTGCTGTTCTTCTGCGCCCAGAGCGAATCGCCGGGCGACGGCCGGCGCGCGCCCCGGCTCGCGGCGGTGCGCCAGGTCTACGGCCTCGCCCACCAGCTGCCGGCCGACTACAACGCCAGCCCGCTCGGCCGCTTCGACCCTGCGCTGATCCTGCAGGCACGCAAACGGGTCGTCGCGGCCAAGGAGGCCTGGTCGGCGGTGGCCGGCGGCGAAATGCACCGGCTGACCGGCCTGTCGGAGCAGTTCGCGCTTGTCGGCGAGTCGCTCAGGCGCCTGTTTCCGCTCGGCGAGGTGTTTTCGACGGAGCTGCAGCAGGCGGTGGCGCAGACGCAGCAGGCCCGCGCAGCGCCACCGGCGCCGCTGGCGATGGAGGTCGCGACCAGCCTGCTCTACGTCGAGGCCGTGCTCGAGGATGCCGATTTCGACCACCCGGAACAGGCCGAACGCGTTCGCCGCCTGGCCGACCGCCTGCAGGGCGTGCGCCAGGGCCGGGCCCCCGACGCGCTCGAAGCCTGGATGGAGGAGCTGTACCGGCGCGTCTCCGACCGGCAGACCATGGGCAGCGTCGTCCAGGAACTGCGGGCCAGCTTGTCGGAGGCGGAACAAGCCATCGACCAGTTCTTCCGCGACCCGACCCAGCATGCGGTGCTGGTGACGGTGCCGCACCAGCTCTCGTCCATGCGCGGCGTGCTGTCGGTGCTCGGCATGGACCATGCCGCGAGCGCCCTGCTGCGGATGCGCGACGAGGTCGACGGCCTGATCTCGACCGAGATCGAGCCCCAGCATGTCGCCCAGGCCGGTGTCTTCGACCGCCTGGCCGGCAACCTCGGCGCGCTCGGCTTCCTCATCGACATGCTGAGCGTTCAGCCGCAGATGGCGAAGTCGCTGTTCCGCTACGACGCCGAAGCCGGCGTGCTGAGCCCGGTGATGGGCCGCGAAGTGCACGCGCTGCCCGCCGGTCAGGCGCCCGCACCGGCGGCCCCGGTTGAGCAGCGGCTGATCGAGCAGGCGCAGTCGCTCGCCTTCAGCTCGGTGCGGCCCGACATTCCGCTCGAGGAGGTCTCGCGTGACCTCGACCGCCTGTCGCAGGAGGCGATCGCGGCCCACCAGCCGACGCTCGCGGCCACCATGCAGAGAGCCCGCGAGGCGATCGACGACGCCGGCGAGGATCAGGCGGGCGTCGTCGCGGCGCGGGGCGAGCTTTCCGAGGCGCTCGTCGATTTCGTCCACAGCACGTCGGGGCCGGGCGCGCTCGATGTGTCGACTGCCGCGCTGCCGTCCGGCTTCGCTGCCAGTGCGCCCGGGCCGATCAGTGCGTCCGGGCCGATCAGCCTGACAGGCGCTGGGTTCGGCGCCGCGCCGGCCGGCCTCGTCGATCCGGGGTTAGGCAACGACCCGGAGATGCGCGAAGTCTTCCTCGAGGAAGCGCGCGAGGTGCTGGCCGAGGCCGAGGCGGCGCAGATGGGTCTGAGGGACGTGCCTCACGACCTGTCGTTGCTGACCACCTTGCGCCGGGCGTTCCACACCTTGAAGGGCAGTTCCCGGATGGTCGGCCTGAGCGAGTTCGGCGAAGCCGCCTGGGCCTGCGAGCAGCTCTACAACACCCACCTTGCCGACCAGGCACCGGCCGGGGACGCCCTGCTCGACTTCACCGCCGAGAGCCTGGCCTACCTGAGCGAGTGGGTCGACGGCATCGCCGCCGGCGAGACCGGCGGTCATGGTGCCGAAACGATTCGCAGCGCAGTGGCCCGCCTCGCTAATCCGGCTGCCGCCTTCCTCGTGCCGCCGGACCTGCCCGCTGCTGCCGATTTCGACCCCCTGCCGTAACCGTTCACGTT
>CAXTDH010000733.1:0-2079 GCA_964242405.1 uncultured Rhizobacter sp.
GCAGGTGTGAGGCGTAGCTGTCGTCGGGTCCGATGCCGGTGACGATCCACATCGCGATCGCGCCGAGCAGCATGCCGCCGGGCAGCAGGATCCGGGGGCTGACCCGCCGGGCGAGCACGGCGGTTCCCGAAACAGCGGCCAGGATGAGCGTTGCGGTCATGGGCAGGTAGGCGATGCCGGATTTGAGGGCGCTGTAGTGCAGGGTGCCCTGCATGTAGTAGGTCTCGAAGATGAAGTCGCCGGTGACGACGGCACCGCTGATCAGCATCGCCAGGAACGCGCCGCCCCGGATCCGGCTGCGCAGCACGCGCAATGGCAGCAGGGGGTGGGCGCTGCGGGTGAGCCACAGGAAGAAGGTGACCAGTAGGACACCAGCGACGCTCAGGCTGGTCACGGTTGTCGCGGCGCCCCACCCGTCGATGCTCGCCTCGGAGAAGCCGAAGACGACGCCGAACAGGCCAGCGGAGACCAGGACCATGCCGGGGTAGTCGATGTGGGGACGTTGTTCGCGGGCCGTGCGGGCCAGGAAGATCACGCCGCCGGCGAGGGCAGCGACGGCGAAGAAGATATTGACGTACATGCACCAGCGCCAGGAGACGTACTCGGTCAGGGTGCCGCCCAGCAGCAGTCCGATCGCGCCGCCGCCCCCGCCGATGGCGCCGAAGATGCCGAAGGCGCGCCCACGTTCCTTAGCGTCGGTAAAGGTGGTGCTCAGCAGGGCCAGGCCGGCCGGCGCGAGGAGCGCGGCGAATCCACCTTGCAGGGCTCGGGCGGTGATGAGGGTGGCGAGGTTCTGCGCCGCGCCGCCCATGGCCGACGCGGCGGCGAATCCGGCCAGGCCGACCAGAAGGACGTTCTTGCGCCCCACGAGATCGCCGAGCCGGCCGCCGACCAGGAGCAGGCTGCCGAAGGACAGAGCATAGGCGGTGACGATCCATTGCCGCTGGGCGTTGCTGAAGCCGAGGTCGGCCTGCGCCGAAGGCAGGGCGATGCTCAGAACCGATGAGTCCAGGATGACCATGAGTTGGGCGATGCTGAGCACGACGAGTGCCCACCACCGCAACGTCGACTTGTCGCTGTTTCGCGACGCCCGTCGTGCGTACTCGATCGTGCTCATGTGCGCTTGCCTCCACCATGACATCCGCCAGTTATTTACTAGCGGTATTCAGGAAATACTAGCTCTGTTCAGCAATTTGTCGGTGGGTTGGAGAGCATGATCACAGCCGCCGGACAGGCCTACGCAGTGGTATGCCGGCGCAGGGCGTCGATCAGCAGCGGAGTAATGATCAACAGCTGTTTCTGCTGTTCGACTGAGAGGTCGGCGAAGACGACGCCGATGGCGTTCTGGTGCTGTCGCCAGGTCGATCGTTGCTGTTCGCGGCCGGCCTCGGTCAGCTTTAGCAGGGTGCTACGACGATCGGCGAGGTTCGGGTGCCGGACCACAAGGCCGTCCTCGGTCAGGGCGTCGACCAAGGCGGTCACCCGCCGCTGAGTGATGCCCAGCGCCTGCGAGACGTCGGTCATCGTCAGCGAGCCACCGACTTCTAGGGCGCGCAGCAGCCGCATCCGGATGTAGCTGACCGATTCCGGTGGCGCGCAGGCATTGGTCCAGTGATGCCACGCCGGCCCGAGCTGGGTGAACGCCGCGACGAGCGCGTCAATACGCGCTTGACCCGTCCGCTGGGCCGCAAGCCGGCCAGGCGAGGGCGCAGTAACACCCGGTCGCCGTCTGGAACGGCGACGACCGGGTGTCATCGGACCCTCGAGCAGGTCGGACTACTGCCCACCGTCGACCTGATACGTGGCCCCGGTGATCCACTGGGCGCGATCAGAGGCCAGGAACGCCACCATTTCGGCGAGGTCGCGCGGATCCCCGGCCCGGCCCATGGGCAGGGCCTCTCCCATCGCCTTGGCGGTGGTGCCCATCGCCCCGGCGAACTCCTCGAGGATGGCTGTGCCGCCGGGCGTCTCGACCGAACCGGGCACGACCGTGTTGACGCGGATCTTCGGCGCCAGGCCCTTGGCCAACCCCCGGCCATAGACGTCGAGCGCGCCCTTGGCCGCGGCGTAGTGCAGCAG
>CAXTDH010000734.1:0-2078 GCA_964242405.1 uncultured Rhizobacter sp.
GACTTCAATGATGCGGTCACCGCCCTCGGGGCTGAGGGCGGTGGTGTCGGTGTCGAGGAAGATCTGTCGCATGTCGGCGGTGCTGGGTAGGACGGGCGGTGTCTGTCGTACGGGCAATGGAAAGGGGCTGCAAGCTCCGGCGACGAACTCAGCGGCGCGCGGCCGGCCAGGGGCGGTCGCGACCGCGCAGCCACAGGAAGGCGCCGCCGAGGATCATCGGCACGCACAGCCACTGGCCCATGCTGAGGCCGAGTGCCAGCAGCCCGAGAAACTCGTCCGGCTCCCGGAAGTATTCGGCGATGAAGCGGAAGATGCCGTACCCGACCAGGAACGCCCCGGACACCTGACCGAAGCCGCGCGGTTTGCGGGCGTACAGCCAGAGCAGCACGAACAGCAGCAGCCCCTCCATCAGGAACTGGTAGATCGACGACGGATGGCGAGGCAGCGCTGAGCCGGTCTGCGGGTACACCATCGCCCAGGGCAGCCCCGGGTCGGCGAAGCGCCCGGGGAGCTCGCCGTTGATGAAGTTGCCGATGCGGCCGCAGGCAAGCCCCGGGGGCACGCACGGCGCGACCAGATCGCTGACCTCGAGGAACGGTCGCCGGCGGGTGAAGCCGAAGAACGCCAGGGCGCCCAACACGCCGAGCAGGCCGCCGTGGAACGACATGCCCCCCTTCCAGACGGCCAGGACTTCGAGCGGGTGGTGCGCGTAGTAGCCGGGCTTGTAGAACAGCACATAACCGAGGCGGCCGCCGAGCACCACGCCGAGCACGCCGTAGAAGAGCAGGTCCTCGATGTCGCGACGGCTCCAGTCGCGCGACGCGAAATGGGCCAGGCCCGCCCGGTGGATGCCGAGGGCGACGAACAGCCCGAAGGCGGCCAGGTAGGTCAGCCCGTACCAGTGAATGGCGACAGGGCCGATCTGCAGCGCGACCGGGTTGATCTGGGGATAGACGAGCATGTCGGCAGGTGTCGGCAAAGCGCACGACGATAACCGAGCGAACCCGGGCACTGCCGCCCGCGTCCGCTCCCCGGCGGACGGTGCCGGTGGGATACTGCCATCGCTGCCAGACGAAAGGAGACCCATGAAGATCAACCGCCGCTCCGCTCACATCACCGAAGGTGTCGCCCGTGCGCCCAACCGGTCGATGTACTACGCGATGGGCTACCAGGAAGCCGATTTCAGGAAGCCGATGATCGGCGTGGCGAACGGCCATTCGACGATCACGCCGTGCAATTCGGGCTTGCAAAAGCTCGCCGACGCGGCGGTCGCCGGCATCGAGGCGGCCGGCGGCAATGCCCAGATCTTCGGCACGCCGACGATTTCCGACGGCATGGCGATGGGCACCGAGGGCATGAAATACAGCCTGGTTTCGCGCGAAGTGATCGCCGACTGCATCGAGACCTGCGTCGGCGGCCAGTGGATGGACGGCGTGCTGGTCGTCGGCGGCTGCGACAAGAACATGCCCGGCGGCATGATGGGCATGCTGCGCGCCAACGTGCCGGCGATCTACGTCTACGGCGGCACCATCCTGCCGGGCCGCTACAAGGGCGAGGACTTGAACATCGTCAGCGTCTTCGAGGCCGTCGGCCAGTTCAGCGCCGGCAAGATGAGCGACAAAGATTTCGGCGAGATCGAGCGCCGCGCCATCCCCGGCAGCGGCTCCTGCGGCGGCATGTACACCGCCAACACGATGAGCTCGGCCTTCGAGGCGCTCGGCATGAGCCTGCCCTACGCCAGCACGATGGCCAACGTGCACGACGAGATCGTCACCCACACCACCGAGGCGGCGCGGGTGCTGGTCGAGGCGGTCAAGCGCGACCTGAAGCCGCGCGACATCGTCACCCGCGAGAGCATCGAGAACGCCGTCGCCGTCATCATGGCGACCGGCGGCTCGACCAATGCGGTGCTGCACTTCCTGGCGATCGCCCACGCGGCCGAGGTCGAGTGGACGATCGACGACTTCGAGCGGGTGCGCCAGAAGGTACCGGTGCTCTGCGACCTGAAACCCTCGGGCCGTTTTCTCGCCGTCGACCTGCACCGCGCCGGCGGCATTCCGCAGGTGATGAAGCTGCTG
>CAXTDH010000735.1:0-2077 GCA_964242405.1 uncultured Rhizobacter sp.
GGGCTGGCCCGGCGGCCCGGCGCTGCCTGGCGGCGCGGCGCGGCGATCGTTGCCGTCCTGCTGGCCGCGGGCGCCGGCACCGTCGCACTCGTGGTGCAGGCACAGGATGCAGGGCCGATGCGGGGTGGGCATGGTGGCGAAGGCGGCCCTTCGATGTCGATGGGAATGCCGATGTTCGCCGGCCATCCCGGCCATCTGGCGCGGCGGCTCGACAGCCTGCTCGACGGCCTGGGCGCGACCGATGCCCAGCGCAGCCAGATCCGGCAGATCGCGATGGCCGCTGCCACCGACCTGAGCACCCAGCGCGACGCTGCCGGCAGCCTGCGGGAGCGGGCGGCGCAGGTCTTCACCGCGCCTGCGGTCGACGCCGCCGCTGCCGAAAACCTGCGCCAGGAGATGCTCGCGAAGCAGGATCAGTCGAGCAAGCGGATGATGCAGGCGATGCTGGACATCGCCCGGGTGCTGACGCCGGCGCAACGTACCCGCCTCGGCGACCGCCTGCGAGACCGGCAAGCCATGCTGCAGGACCGGATCCAGCGCCTGCAGGGCCATCAGCCGCCGCCGCCCCCCAGCGGCCCCGGCCCACGCCCGCAGAAACCATGACGGGATCAGCGTTTATGCTCGATCCCGGGGGCGGTCTTGCAGCCTTCGCCCTGCAAGGAGCGCTCATGTCCAGCAGCTCGTCCGGTTACCCCGCCCATGCCAAGACAGCGCGTCTGCTGCTGATCGACGACGACACCCGCCTCGCGTCGATGGTGGGCGATTACCTGCGCAGCTCGGGCTTCGAGGTCGAGTCGGCCGGCTCGCTCGCGGCCGGCCGGGCGCTGGTCGCGAGCGAGGCTTTCGACGCGCTGGTGCTCGACCTGATGCTGCCCGACGGCGACGGCCTCGACCTGTGCCGCGAGCTGCGCGCCGGGCAACGCACCCGGCACCTGCCGCTGCTGATGTTGACGGCGCGCGGCGAGCCGATGGACCGCATCGTCGGCCTGGAGTTGGGTGCCGACGACTACCTGCCCAAACCCTTCGAGCCGCGCGAGCTGCTGGCCCGGATCAAGGCGCTGCTGCGCCGGGCCGCGCCTCGGCCGAATGCCGACGACGTGCTCCGCTTCGGCCGTCTCGAGGTCGACCTCGGCTCTCGGGTCGCCCGGCTCGGCGGCCATGTCTGCGACCTGACCGGGCACCAGTTCGACCTGCTGGTGGTGCTTGCGCAGAGCCCCGGCCGGGTGCTGTCGCGCGACCAGATCATGGATTCGCTCAAAGGCCATCCGCTGGAAGCCTTCGACCGGTCGATCGACGTCCATGTCTCGCGCATCCGTGCCGTCATCGAGGACGACCCGAAAGTGCCGAGACGGGTGCTGACGGTGCGCGGCGCGGGTTACCTGTTCGCTCGCAAGCAGGATGCCGATGAAGGTTGAAAGAAGGCCGGAAAGCACCGCCGCGCTGCGCGCCGGGCGGTGATGAGGAGCCTCTACCTCCGGATCTACGCGACCGTCGTTCTCCTGCTGTTGCTGTTCGCGGCGGCGTCCGGCTGGGTTTTCCACCGCCACATCGAGCAGGAGCGCGTCCGTGCCGAGGCGCTCTTCGCCGAGCGCATGGGTGCCCAGGCGGAATTGATCGAGCGTTCCCTGCCGGGCGTGGCGGCGGCGGCCGAGGAGCAGGCCGGGGCGCTGCGCGAATGGTCGCAGCGGCTCAGGCTGCCGCTGGCGCTCGACAGCGCCTCCGGCGAGCGGATCGCCGCGTCCGATTCCTTCTTGAGGCGCCAGCAGGACGGCGTGGCACCGGGCCTGGCCGTGCGCCTGGACGACGGCAGGACGCTCTGGATCATGCGGCCCGGCATGCGGCGCCTGGCGGGCGAGCGGCGTGGGCCGGGTCCCGGCGGGCCAGGTGGCGGTGGCGGCCCCGGTAGCGCTGAGGGCGGCGGCGGTCGGCCGGGCGGCGACGACTTGCCGTTGTTCCTGCCGTTCATGCCGCCCGGCTTGCAGGGCATCGGCCTGGTCATCGTGCTGGGGCTGGTGTTCATCGCGGTGGCGGCGGGCGCCTATCCGGTGGTCCGGCGGCTGACGCGGCGGCTCGAATC
>CAXTDH010000736.1:0-2066 GCA_964242405.1 uncultured Rhizobacter sp.
CAGATAGGTCGTGCGATCGGCGGCGCGGCTGGTCACCTGCAGGACGTCGCTCCAGCCGTGCTCCCTGAGTTGCGATTCGAGGGCGTCGAGATCGAGCGCCGCGTGGATCGAGTCGCGCGCCATCGCGTGCGCCCAGCCGAAGCGCAGCGTCTCGTCGGTCGGCATGCCGGCTCCGGCGCGGCCGAGTGCGAGCCGTGCCGGCGTGAAGCGGCGCCAGTCCGTCCATGGGTCAGGGGTGACGGGCGCCATCCCGGTTGCCATCATGGTCGTCGGATCGGCCATCGCCGCGTCGACCGGCATCGTCGGGTGAGCCACTGGTGCCGGCTCGCTGTCGCTGAGTGGCGCGGCGTCGTCGGGCTCGGGCTCTGGCTCGGTCGGATCGGCGCAAGGCATGTCGGAGGACTTTGTGCGGTGGACCCGGTTTCGAAGGGACTCGGTTTCGAAGGGCTCGCTGACGACGGGCGTCAGGTCGACGCCAGCAACGATGGCAGTCGATTCATGTCGGCCAGCAGCCGATTCTCTGTCGCCGAGCCCGGCGCTGCGAGCCCGCCGCCGGCATCCGTGATCCGCATCCGCTGCAGCCAAGCTTCGAACTCCGGCGCGCGTTTCAAACCCAGCGTCTCGCGCAGGAACAGCGCGTCGTGGAACGAAGTGCTTTGATAATTCAGCATCACGTCGTCGGCGCCCGGCACGCCGATGAGGAACGTCAGGCCGGCCGAGGCGAGCAGCACCAGCAGCGTGTCCATGTCGTCCTGGTCGGCCTCGGCGTGGTTCGTGTAGCAGACGTCGCAGCCGATCGGCAGGCCGAGCAGCTTGCCGCAGCAATGATCCTCCAGCCCGGCGCGGATGATCTGCTTGCCGTCGTAGAGGTACTCGGGGCCGATGAAGCCGACGACGCTGTTAATGAGCAGCGGCTCATAGCGCCGGGCCAGCGCATAGGCGCGCACCTCGCAGGTCTGCTGATCGACGCCGAAGTGGGCGTTCGCCGAAAGCGCGCTGCCCTGGCCAGTCTCGAAGTACATGAGGTTGTCGCCGAGCGTGCCGCGGCCGAGCGACCGCGCCGCGGCGTGGGCTTCGTCCAGCAGCTCGGGCGTCACGCCGAAGGAACGGTTGGTACCCTCGGTGCCGCCGATCGACTGGAACACGAGATCGACCGGCGCGCCCGTTTCGATCAGCTTCAAGGTGTTGGTGACGTGGGTCAGCACGCAGGCCTGGGTCGGAATCTCGAAGCGGCTGATCACCTCGTCGAGCAGGCGCAAGAGGTTCGCCAGCACCGGCATGCTGTCGGATACCGGGTTCAGGCCGACGACGGCGTCACCGGCGCCGTAGAGCAGGCCGTCGAGCGTCGATGCCGCGACGCCGCGCAAGTCGTCGGTCGGGTGGTTGGGCTGCAGCCGCACCGACAGACGGCCGGGCAGACCGATCGTGTTGCGAAACCGGGTGACGACACTGCACTTCTTCGCGACGGCGATCAGGTCCTGGTTGCGCATCAGCTTGGAGACGGCGGCGACCATCTCGGGCGTCAGGCCCGGCGCCAGGGCGGTCAGTGCCTCGGTGGTGGCAGCGGCAGACAACAACCAGTTGCGGAACTCGCCGACCGTCAACCCGGCGACCGGCGCAAAGGCGGCGGCATCGTGGCTGTCGATGATCAGCCGGGTGATGTTGTCGTCCTCGTACGGGATCAGCGCTTCCTGCAAAAACCGGCGCAGCGGCGTCTCGGCGAGCACGAAGCGCGCGGCCATTCGCTGCTGGGCGCTGGTCGCGGCGACTTCGGCCAGATAGTCCCCGGAACGCGCGGGGCTCGCCATCGCCATGACCTGCTTCAGGTCGGCGAACTCGAACACCTGGGAGGCAATGGTCGTGCGGTAACGCATGTGGGGCCGTTGGGCGGTAGCGTGGGTGGGCGACCGGCGACGCCGCTCGGCTCAGCGGACGAGCATCGCATCCGGCAGTGCAGCCGCCCGTTGCGACGACGTCGTCAAAAAATAGCCGTAAGCAGCTGCCATCAACAACAGAAAGAAGACGCTGAGCAAGGCGTTGAACCAGATCATCGCTCCCAGGCACAC
>CAXTDH010000737.1:0-2062 GCA_964242405.1 uncultured Rhizobacter sp.
GTCGTCGGCCATGTGGCGACCGAGGCCCATGCCGGCGGCAACATCGCCTTGATCGAGTAGGGCGACTCGATCACCATCGATGCCCACACCCTCATGCTGCAATTGAATGTCGCCGACGATGTGCTCGCGCGCCGCCGGGCTGCCTGGGTGGCGCCGAAGCCGCGCTACACCCGCGGCGTGCTGGCGAAGTTCGCCTTCAACGCCTCGAGCGCCAGCCTGGGCGCGGTGCTCGACCGCTTCGACGACCGCGGCTGAGCGCAGAGGCCGGTCCGCGACGGGACCGTGCGCAAGGAATCAGCGCTTCTTTCGGTCGCTGGGCGTTCCGAGGCCCAGCGATTTGAGGCTGTCCTTGCGCCGCTTCTCCTTCTTGGCGTCCATCCGCGCCATTTCTCGGCGCTTGTCGCGGCCGCTCATGTCGGACCAGCCCCACCAGACGACGGCGAGAATGAACGGCAGCACGAACTTCCACAGGTCGCCGAAGACCTGCCAGTTCCAGGCCGCCGGAAAGCCGATGCCCAGCAGATTGAGCGCGATCAGCACGACGCCGACGAGGACGAATGCCATGGGTCGCTTCTCCCTTCATGACCGGCCACGGAAGGGATCGGTTGCGCTGACTCTATCCCAGCCGGCGCACGTGGCGGGATGAAACTCGACTTCCCTCCCCCACCGCCCGGCGCAAGCACGCTGCTGATCGTCTACCACTCGCAGACGGGCGGCGCGCGCCAGATGGCCGAAGCCGCGGCCGCGGGCGCCGAGGAACAACGCGACGACGCCCCTGGCCTGGTCGTTCGCCTGCGTCATGCGCCGGAGGCTGGCCCCGAGGACGTGCTGGCCGCGAGCGGGTTTTTGTTCGCGACGCCCGAAAATCTCGGCGCCATGTCGGGCCTGCTCAAGGACTTCTTCGACCGCACCTACTACGCCGCGCTCGACCGGATCAACGGCCGGCCGTACGCGGTGATGGTCTGTGCCGGCACCGACGGCACGAATGCCGTGCGTCAGATCGACCGGATCGCGACCGGCTGGCGGCTCCGGCCAGTCGCGCCGCCGCTGATCGTGCGCACCGGAGCGCAGACGCCCGAGGCCATCGCCAGGCCCAAGAGCCTGGGCGCGGAGGACTTGGGCCGTTGTCGGGAACTCGGTGGCGCCATGGCGGCAGGGCTGGTGCTCGGCATCTTGTGACCGGGCGCATGGTCATGGCCGGCGTCGCCCCGCCGGCCGAAGGAATTTGGGTGAAGGGCGGCCGTGACGGCATGTCCGAAAACGGCGAGTCGCGTCACGGTCGGCTGCCGATAATGGCGCCATGCCCGACGACCGCCTCAGCGCCGATGCCGCCTACCAGGTGGTCACCGCCCGCGACGCCCGCTTCGACGGCCGGCTGTTCGTCGGTGTCACCAGCACCGGCATCTACTGCCGGCCGGTGTGCCGGGTGCGGACGCCGCGTCAGGCCAACTGCCGCTTCTTCGACACGCCGGCGCAGGCTGAAGCGGCGTCGTTTCGCCCCTGCCTGAAGTGCCGGCCGGAGACGGCGCCCGGCCATCGCGACGCCTGGACCGTCATGGATGCGTCGCGCACGCTGGCGCTGCAGGCCGCGAGCGCACTCGACGCGCAGCTCGCCGGTGACGACACGCCGAGCCTGACCCGACTCGCGCTGCGGCTCGGCGTCAGCGATCGGCACCTGCGGCGCATCTTCCAGGGCGAGCACGGCGTGTCGCCGGTGCAATATCTGCAGACGCGGCGCCTGCTGCTCGCCAAGCAATTGCTGACCGATTCCACCTTGCCGGTCGCACAGGTGGCGCTCGCCAGCGGTTTCCGGAGCCTGCGCCGCTTCAACGCCGCCTTTGCCGGCAATTACCGGATGAGCCCGACGCGTCTGCGCGGCACGAGCCGCTCGGGTGACGCGCGCGCCGGCGCGTGCCCCGGCATCGAAGTGCGGCTCGCCTACCTTGCACCCAACGACGTCCACACCATGCTACGCTTCGCCGCGATGCGCGCCGTGCCCCAGGTGGAAGAGGTCGACGGGCGGCACCTCCGGCGCAGCGTTCGCGCCGGCACGCGGGCGGCG
>CAXTDH010000738.1:0-2059 GCA_964242405.1 uncultured Rhizobacter sp.
AAGTTGAAATCGATGACCAGCGTGCCCGGGATGACGTTGCCGGCGCCGGTGCCGGCGTGGATGTTCGACACCTGCCAACTGGTCGGCGGGAAGTGCTCGTTGCCGGCGTCCCACTCGGTCGCGGCCAGCTCCGCGAGCGCCGGCGCCATGCGGTGGATCGGGTTGTCGGCCAAGTGCGGATAGGCGATGTGGCCCTGCACGCCGCGCACCGTCAGCTTGCCCGAGAGGCTGCCGCGCCGGCCGTTCTTGATCATGTCGCCGAGGGCATCGACGGAGGTCGGTTCGCCGACGATGCAGTAGTCGAGCGCCTGGCCACGGTCGGAGAGCGCCTGGCAGACGCGGACGGTGCCGTCGACCGCCGGGCCTTCCTCGTCGCTCGTCAGCAAAAAGGCGAGCGAGCCGGCATGGCGGGGCATGGCGGCGACAAACTCTTCAGCGGCGACGACCATCGCCGCGATCGATGTCTTCATGTCGGCAGCGCCGCGGCCACAGAGTTGGCCGTCGCGGTGGGTCGGCACGAACGGGTCGCTTCGCCAGTTGTCGAGCGGGCCGGTCGGCACCACGTCGGTGTGGCCGGCGAAGGCGAGCAGCGGGCCCGAGGCGCTGCTGCCGCGCCTGACCGCCCAGAGGTTCGTCACGGGCGCTGCGGCGGGGCCGTACACCAGGGTTTCGCAGGCGAAGCCGATGGCAGTGAGCCGCTCGGCGATCAACACCTGGCAACCGCCGTCCTCGGGTGTGACCGAGCGTCGCGAGATCAGCAGTTCAGCGAGTTCCAGGGCGCGGGACATGATGGGCAAGCGTGGGAAGACCGGTCGATCGATGAGCTCAGCGGCCCGGCGCAGCGACGACCGGCATCCGCACCACCGCGCCGCTGCGCTCCTGCGGCTGGACATCGAGCGTGAAATCGGTGAAGGTCGGCTGGTCGCTGTTGTCCTCGGGCTTCGGCGCCGGGGCACGGCTGCCGGGCCCGATGTCGTTCTGCAGGCGCCACATCAGGTTGGTCGGCGAATCGGCAAACGCCAGGCCTTCGTCGCGCGAGATGGTGCCGGCGTTGATGAGCCGCGCCAGATCCATCTCGAAGGTCTGCGAGCCCTCGGCCATCGACTTCTCCATCGCCTCCTTGACGCCCGAGAAGTCGCCGCGCTCGATCAATTCCGACACCAGCTTGGAGTTGAGCATCACTTCGACCGCCGGCACCCGGCCGCCGGCACTGGCACGCACCAGGCGTTGCGAGACGATCGACTTGAGCCCGGCCGCGAGGTCGGCCAGCAGCGCCGGCCGGGCCTCCGGCTGGTAGAACGAGAGGATCCGGCCGAGCGCGTGGTAGCTGTTGTTGGCGTGCAGGGTCGACAGCACCAGATGGCCCGAGAGCGCATAGGAGATCGCGGCCGTCATCGTCTCCCGGTCGCGGATCTCGCCGATCAGGATGCAGTCGGGCGCCTGGCGCAGGGCGTTTTTCAAGCCGACCTGCAGCGACTGGGTGTCGCGGCCGACCTCGCGCTGGTTGATGACCGATTTCTTGTTCTTGAACAGGAACTCGATCGGGTCTTCGATCGTCAGGATATGACCTGCGAGCTGCTGGTTGCGCTGCTCGAGCATGGCGGCGAGCGTCGTGCTCTTGCCGGCGCCGGTCGCGCCGACCATCAGGATCAGGCCACGTTTCTCGAGCACCAGGTTGTTCAGGACCGGCGGCACGTTCAGGCTTTCGAGCGTCGGGATGGTGAACGGAATGCAGCGCAGCACCGCGGCGATCGAGCCGCGCTGACGAAAGCCGCTCAGGCGGAAGCTGCCGACGCCGGAGAGGCCGATCGCGACGTTCAATTCGCCGGTATCGTCGAGCTCCTCGAGCTGCGTCGGCGTGAGCAACTCGGCCAGCAACTGGCGCGGCTGGCCGTGGGTCAGCGGCTGGTCGCTCAGCTGCAGCAGCTGGCCGTTGATCTTGATGAGGATCGGCGAACTGGCCGACAGGTAGACGTCCGATGCCGCCTTCTCCGACATCAGCCGCAGCACTCGCTCCATGTTTCCGCCGCTCATGTTCGCGCTCCCGTCATCGCTGTTC
>CAXTDH010000739.1:0-2051 GCA_964242405.1 uncultured Rhizobacter sp.
GCGTCTCGCCGAGCGACATCACCGGGAACTCGAGCGGGAAGCCGCCCGCCTCGTAGACGCCGATCTTCACCTGCTCGGCGAGCGTGCGGAAGTGGCTGTTGCAGGGCGTCAGTTCGCTGAAGGTATTGCAGATGCCGATGACCGGGCGGCCGTCGAACTGATCGTGCGGCACGCCCTTGCCCTTGACCCAGCTGCGATAGGCGAAACCGTCGCGGTCCTGCCGGCCGAACCATTGCTGGCTGCGCAGTTCATGCGGCTGTTTGCGGGGCTTGTCGGTCATCGGTCTGGGCTTTCTCCGGATGGCTGCACCCGATGGCTTCGAATACTACGGTGCGGCGAGCGCCCCGGGCAGCCGTGGAAAGCCCCTAGCGGAACCGATAAGCGTAGCGCAGCTGCAGGAAGGTCTCGCCCGGATTCGGCTGCCGGATGCTGCCGTTCGAGAAGTGCTCCACCCGCAGCGCCAGTTCCTGGTTGCCGCCCGCACCGAAGGCACGGCCGACCGCCAGATGGTCGCCGAACTCGAAGGCGGTCGAGAACTGCTTGCGTTCGGTGTGGTAGACACGGTTCGTCACGGTCAGCCCCACGCCGCCCTCGACGAACCACGGTGCGGCCCAGCCCTCGAACCGGTAGCGAAACACCGGCTTCAGCCCGAGCTGCGCCAACTCCTTGCGGTCGCCTTCGACCGCCCGGTAGGACCAGACGGCGCCCGAGGCTTCCCAGTAGCCGCCGAGCCGTCCCGGGCCGATCGCCCAGCTCGGCGACCAATCCCAGGTGGCACCCAGGCTCGCGGAGCGAGTGCTTCGCACGGTGCCGACCTGGACGAAAACCGACGACGGGGCATATGCGCTGGTGGCCTCGGAGCCCTGCGCCGCCGCCCGATCGACCGAGACGATGAACAGGGCAGCGATGACCAGCCCGCGACCCGCCCGCAAAACCGGCCTCACGACTGCATCAGCGGCCGCCCCTCACGGACTCCGCCTTGCATCGGCGCCGGTCGGCACAGGAACGTCACGGGAGTCTGGTCAGAATGGCGATCGAACGAGTGACACTGCGATTGCACTGCGGCCCCTAATGGTAGGTCCGTATATCTTACGGTCATCTCCGCGCTCGGAGCGAGCGCACGCCGCAGAGCGTCAAATGGACATCAGCCGGCGCACGCCGTCGGCCTCCATGTCGGCACCCCGGCCGCGCTGGATGATCTCGCCGCGTTCCATCACCAGGTACTGGTCGGCGAGCTCGGCGGCGAAGTCGTAGAACTGCTCGACCAGCACGATCGCCATCGTGCCGCGGTCGGCGAGCATTCGGATCACCCGGCCGATGTCCTTGATGATGCTCGGCTGGATGCCCTCGGTCGGCTCGTCGAGGATCAGCAGCTTCGGCCCGGCGGCGAGCGCACGGGCGATGGCGAGCTGCTGCTGCTGGCCGCCGGAGAGGTCGCCGCCACGGCGGGCGATCATCTGCCCGAGCACGGGGAAGAGCTCGAACAGCTCGCCGGGAATCGGTGTGGCACCCGACTTGTAGGCCAGGCCCATGCGCAGGTTCTCCTGCACCGTCAGCCGGCCGAAGATCTCCCGGCCCTGCGGCACGTAGCCGACGCCGGCCCGTACCCGTTCGTAGGGCGTGGCGCGGGTGATGTCGCGGCCGTCGAGCCCGATGCTGCCCGTCTTGACCGGCACGACACCCATCAGGCTTTTCAGCAGCGTCGTCTTGCCGACGCCGTTGCGGCCGAGGATGACCGTCACCTCGCCGAGCCGGGCTTCGAAGCCGACGTTGCGCAGGATGTGCGAGCCGCCGTAGTACTGGTTGATGCCCTCGGCGACGAGCATGGCGCCACCTGAACTAGCGGCCAAGGTACACCTCCACCACCTTCTCGTTCGCCTGCACCTCGCTCAGCAACCCTTCGGCCAGCACGCTCCCTTCGTGCAGCACCGTCACCTTCTTGCCGTTGCGCCCGTTCTGCGTCAGCTCGCCGATGAACTTCATATCGTGCTCGACAACGACCAGCGAATGGTTGCCCTCGAGCGAGAGGAAGAGTTCGGCGGTGCGCTCGG
>CAXTDH010000740.1:0-2050 GCA_964242405.1 uncultured Rhizobacter sp.
CATCCTGCTCGCCAAGGGGCGCCTTGTGAACCTGGGCTGCGCCACCGGCCACCCGAGCTTCGTGATGTCGAGTTCCTTCGCCAACCAGACGATCGCCCAGATCGAGCTGTTCACCAAGCCCGAGAAGTACGCCGTGGGCCAGGTGTATGTACTGCCGAAACACCTGGACGAGAAGGTCGCGCGGCTGCACCTGAAGAAGGTCGGCGCGATGCTCACCGAGCTGACCGACGAGCAGGCGGCCTACATCGGCGTCGACAAGGCCGGCCCGTACAAGCCGGACACCTACCGCTACTGATCGGCAGCGGCCAAGAGGCGTTGACGGTGCGCGTCGATCAGTTGCTGCTTCAACGCTCGCTGGCGCCGACCCGTTCGGCCGCGCAACGGCTGATCGAGCGCGGCGCCGTTCGCTGGCTGGGCGCCAAGGGCTGGGCGGTGCCGCGCAAGGCCGGTGAGGATCTGCCGGACGACTGCCGGCTCGAGGTCACCGACGACGCCGAACTCCGGTTCGTGTCGCGCGGCGGCTTGAAGCTCGACAGTGCGCTCGCGCATTGCGCGATCGACGTGTCAGGCCGGGACTGCCTCGATGTCGGCCAGAGCACCGGTGGCTTCACCGACGTGTTGCTGCAGCGTGGTGCCGTCCGTGTCGTCGGCATCGACGTCGGCCGGGGGCAACTGGCACCGTCGCTGCAGGGCGATCCACGGGTGGTGGCGTTCGAAGGGCTGAACGCCCGCGATGTCGCCGGCTCCGACTTCGAGCGGGACCATGCCGAGCATTCGTTCGGCCTCGTCGTCGCCGATGTGTCGTTCATCAGCCTGACGCACGTGTTGCCGACGATCGCCCGTTACCTGCAGGCGGACGGCGACGCGTTGCTGTTGGTCAAGCCGCAGTTCGAATTGCAGCCTGTGGACATCGGCAAGGGCGGCCTGGTGAAGGATCCGGCGGCTTACGCGCGTGTCGAGCAGCGCATCCGCGACGCCTCCAGGGCACTCGGGTTGGTGGTCGACGACTACTTCGAGTGTCCGGTCGCAGGCGGTGACGGCAACCGGGAATTCTTTGTCCGGGCGCGCCCGGACGGTCGAACAGGACGATGATGACGATGACCCCCACACCGACCCGCACGCTCCTCCCGAACCTCAGTCTCGAGTTTTTTCCGCCGAAGACGCCGGAAGGGGCGGTGAAGCTCACCACCACTCGTTCGCGGCTCTACGCGCTGGCACCTCAGTTCTGCTCTGTGACCTACGGCGCCGGCGGCTCGACGCAGGCAGGCACCTTCCAGACGGTGCAAGCGATTCTGGCCGAAGGCGTCGAGGCGGCGCCGCACTTTTCCTGCATCGGTGCCAGCCGGGAATCGATCCGCGATCAGCTGGGCCTGTTCAAGTCACACGGCATCCGGCGCCTGGTCGCGCTGCGGGGTGACGCGCCGAGCGGCTACGGCTCGGGCGCGCCGGGCGACGGCGAGTTCAGGTTCGCGAGCGACCTGGTCGCCTTCATCCGCAGCGAGACGGGCGACCGTTTCCACATCGAGGTCGCTGCCTACCCGGAGATGCACCCGCAGTCACGGTCACCGCAAGCCGACCTGCAGGCCTACGCTGCCAAGGTACGGGCCGGCGCCGATTCAGCGATCACCCAGATGTTCTTCAACGCCGACGCCTATTTCCGCTTCGTCGACGATGCGGCCGCCCTCGGCGCCGACGTGCCGGTCGTGCCGGGCATCATGCCGATCACCAACGCGAGCGGCATCATCCGCTTTGCCGACAGTTGCGGCGCCGACATGCCGCGCTGGATCCGCCTTCGGCTGCAGGGCTTCGGCGACGACACCGATTCCATCAAGGCGTTCGGGCTGGACGTGGTCTCCGCGCTTTGCGAGCGGCTGCTGGGCGGCGGCGCGCCCGGGCTGCACTTCTATACGATGAACCAGGCCGAGGCGACGCTCGCGCTGGTGGGCCGGCTCAGGTAGGGAAGCCCGGGTTCAGCGAGCGATCAAGGCCGCTCCCACATGACGCCGTCCTCGGTCAGCATCACGTCGAGCGGCAAGTCGAGCGGCCCCGG
>CAXTDH010000741.1:0-2046 GCA_964242405.1 uncultured Rhizobacter sp.
CCCAGGCCGCCTGCTCGCACCATTGCACGTAGACGGCGTTGTTGGTGTGGTTCAGCCCGTCGATGTCGCCGGCTTGGGGTGTGACCGGCACGGTGAACGGATTCACGAAATCCCAAGGCATGCGCTTCCTCGTTCGAGCTGCCGGCAGTCTAGCGGGCAGGCTCCTCCCGATTCTTCGATAGCGACGACGGTTGCAGGGGCCGGCCGTCCGGCCGCGCCGCTGGCCAGGCCCCGGGAACAGCCACGGCCGCGCCGCTGACAGCCGAACAGCGAAGCTGCAGTAATTCGTCGATCGTCGCCGGCGAGCCGTTGTCGAACGCGAGCCGCCAGGCGGGGAAGGTCGCCGCCAGCAAGGCGCCGCCGAGGATCAGACGGGCGGCGGGGCGTCGCCGCCACGAGCGTTTGTCGGCTCGCACCTCAGCCGCGCCGCGTGCCGGGTCGCAGCGACGCTCGAGAAAGGCCCGAGGTGCGGCCCGACCGCAACAGCGCCCCGCCGAGCACCAGCATCGAGACGCCCCAGGCGAGAAAACCCATGTCCCAGGCGAGCCACTGCGACGGCGCGACCCGTTCGTTGACGTGATGGATGCCGAGCAGCTGATGGTCGACCAGCCCCTCGACGACGTTGAAGACACCCCAGCCGACGAGGATGGAGCCGACGAGCAGCCGCCCCGACCAACGGAGATGCCGGTTGCCCGCGACGCTCCAAAACGACCAGAGGCCGATGACGACGAATACATAGGTCAGGCTGTGGAACACCCCGTCCCAGAGCGTGTTGAGGCGCAGGTTCTCGAGCGAGGTGATCGGGTATCGGCTGCTCAGCATGTGGTGCCACTGCAGCAACTGGTGCAGCACGATGCCGTCGAAGAAGCCGCCGAGGCCGAGCCCGAACCAGATGCCGGCGCCGGTCGGGAACGTGCCGCCGCCTGAGAGGGAATTCATGGGTGCGCCTGAGAAGCTGACGCACGCCAGCAAGCAACCGAGATGCCCAGCCGCGCACCGTCGGAGTGCCACGGCCGCCTGGACGACAATGACGGTGGCCGCCAGCCGGCCGATCGCCAACTGCACGGACAGCCGACCGCCCGGATGAACCAGGATTTTTCGATTCTCACCCTCGTGACCCACGCGAGCCTCGTCGTTCAACTCGTGATGGCCGGCCTGATGCTCGCCTCCCTCGCCAGCTGGACCGTGATCTTCAGCAAGCTGTTCGGCCTCAGGAAGATACGAAGCGCCAACGAGCACTTCGAACGCGAATTCTGGGCTGGGAAGAACATCAACGACCTCTATGAGGACGCCCTGCGGCGGCCGGACGGCTCGCCGATGGAACGCATATTCGCCTCCGGCATGCGCGAATTCCTGAAGCTGCGCGAACGGCGGGTCAACGACACGGGTGCCCTGCTCGACGGCGCACGCCGGGCGATGCGGGCCAGCTTCCAGCGCGAACTCGACACCATCGAGTCGAACCTGTCGTTCCTGGCGTCGGTCGGCTCGGTGTCGCCTTACGTGGGTCTCTTCGGCACCGTCTGGGGCATCATGCACGCCTTCATCGGCTTGTCGAACATGACGCAGGTGACGCTGCAGACGGTCGCGCCGGGCATCGCCGAGGCGCTGGTCGCGACGGCCATCGGCTTGTTCGCGGCCATTCCGGCCGTGATCGCCTACAACCGCTTCGCCCGCGACATCGACCGCATCGCGATCCAGCTCGAGACCTTCATCGAAGAGTTCTCCAACATCCTGCAGCGCAACGTCGGCGTCGCCCCCGCGCCGGCGCAGGCAACGGCGTACTGAAGAGGAGCCGCGACATGCCGGCCGTCAGCCACCGCGGCAGTTCTCGCCGCCGGACGATCAACGAGATCAACATGGTGCCGTTCATCGACGTGATGCTGGTGCTGCTGATCATCTTCATGGTGACGGCGCCGCTGATCACCACCGGCATGGTCGACCTGCCGAGCGTCGGCAAGAGCAGCCAGCGGCCGGACCGCGTGGTGGAGCTCGTGATCGACAGCGCCGAGAAGGTGCGGCTGCGCGTCGACGGCAAGGAGGGAGAGG
>CAXTDH010000742.1:0-2044 GCA_964242405.1 uncultured Rhizobacter sp.
ATCCGCCAGATCGAGGCCAAGGCGATCAGGAAGCTCAAGCACCCGAGCCGTTCGGACCGGCTACGAACCTACCTCGACACCCTTTGAACGTGCGTGGCGCGATTGCCGGCGGTCGGTTTCGGCGTTGCCCCTTTCGGCCCCTGGGCAGCGCCCGGCCCGGGCGACGATCGCGCGATAAACTAGCCGGCCATGCAGTGCCTCGCTCCGCCCGCCATCCGGCATTCCGGCCGTAGCAGCCGGGCAGCGGTGACATGACGCAGATCGTCGAACGCACGGTCATGTTCGCCGACCTGCGCGGCAGCACGTCGATGTACGAGAAGCTCGGCAACAGCGACGCCACGGCGGTCGTCACTCAAAGCGTTGCGCTGGTCGGGCGGATCGTCCTCCATCACCGGGGCCAGGTCGTCAAGACGCTCGGCGACGGCTTGTTGGCGGTCTTCACCTCGTCGGTGCATGCGCTGGCCGCGGCCAACGAGATGCACGACTCGCTGGAGCGCATCGGCACCTCTAGCCACCATGCGCTCTCGAGCCACGCGCGCTTGCAGCCCTTGCGCCTGCAGGTCGGGCTGGCGATGGGCGAGATCGTCGAGATGTCGGGTGATGTCTTCGGAGATGCGGTCAACGTTGCCGCCCGGCTGCTCGACCATGCCGGCGACAACGAAACGCTCGTGACGCTCGCGGTGCTCGAAGGCCTGGATGCGACCCTGCGGTCGCGCTTCCGCAACCTCGACAAGATGCAGCTGCGCGGCCGGGTCGAGCCGGTTCATGTGTTTTTGCTCGAGGCGCAGCGGCGGGTGGGCGACGGTGCGACCACCGCCTTCGGCGAACTGCCGCTGACACCCGAGCCCGAAGGCATCCGGCTGATCTGGCTCGACATCAACAAGGTCTATGCCGGGCCCAGCCTGCCGGTGGTGCTCGGCCGCAGCCCCCAGGCGACCTACATCATCGACGACACCCGCGTCTCGCGCTCCCATGCCCGGATCGACTGGCATGGCGGCACCTTCTCCCTCGTCGACCTCAGCTACAACGGAACCTATGTGCGCTTCGACCATGACCCGGAAGTGTTGAGCCTGCGCCGGGGCAACTGCACCCTGCACGGCAGCGGCGTGATCGGCCTCGGCAAGCCGCCGGTCGACCCGTTGGGGGCTTCCGTTCGCTTCGAGATCCTGAAGTTCGCCGACACCCAGCGGCAAATTCCGTCGGATTTCGACTGATCGATGACCTTCAACAGCGAGCCCCACTACGCCCACGGCACCGCGTCGAAGACCGCCGTGCTGCTCTGCAATCTCGGTACGCCGGATGCCGCCACGCCGGCCGCACTGCGCCGCTTCCTGGCCGAATTTCTGGGCGACCGGCGGGTAGTCGAGATCCCGCGGGCGCTGTGGTGGCTGATCCTGCACGGCGTCATCCTGCGGCTGCGGCCGAAGCAATCGGCCGCCAAGTACGCCTCGATCTGGACGCCGGACGGCTCGCCGCTGAAAGTCTGGACCGAAAAGCAGGCGGTGCTGCTCGCCCGCCATCTGGGCGAGCACGGCCACCAGGTGCTGGTGCGGCCGGCAATGCGCTACGGAGGCGCGGCGATTCCGCAGGTGCTCGACCGCCTGAAGGCCGAGGGCGTGACCCGGGTGCTGGTGCTGCCGCTCTACCCGCAGTACTCGGGCACCACCACGGCGAGCATCATCGACGCCGTGTGCGACTGGGCCCGCACCACCCGGACGCTCCCCGAGCTGCGCTTCGTCAACCACTATCACGACGACGCCGGCTACATCGGCGCGCTGGCCCGGCGCATCCGCGATCATTGGCAGGTCGCCGGCAAACCCGATCGGCTGGTGCTCAGCTTTCACGGCGTGCCGAGGCGGACGCTGGCGCTCGGCGACCCCTATCACTGCGAGTGCTTCAAGACGGCGCGCCTGCTCGCCGAACGGCTGGGCGTCGAGCCCGACCTGGTCACGGTCACCTTCCAGAGCCGCCTCGGGCGCGCCGAATGGCTGCAGCCGTACACCGGGCCGACCCTGATCGCCTTGGCTGGGGAGGGCGTCGGCCG
>CAXTDH010000743.1:0-2042 GCA_964242405.1 uncultured Rhizobacter sp.
GGGTAGGTTGGGGCCGACGAGGTAGTAGAGGCGGGTGATGGTGAGGGTCATGATCAGACGCCCTTCCCGGCGACACCAGGGCGCGCCCCGCCGACCGCTGCGCCTGCACTTGCGCCTGCTGCCGTTCCGGCCGCATCGGCCCCCGCTACGCCACCCGACAATTCGCGCGCCAGCCACCGGTCGAGACGTCGCAGCCGCCAGGCCTGGATGACGAAGGCGCAGGCGGCGGTTGGAATGCCCCAGAGGGCGACGTGGATCGGCTCGATATCGATGCCAGCCTCGCGCAGGAAGGTCGTGATCAGGACGATGGCGCCGAAGGCGACGAAGATGTCCTCGCCGAAGAACAGGCCGACGTTGTCGGTCGCGGCCGAATAGGCGCGCAGCTTGTGGCGTACCCGGTCCGGCAAGCTGCCGAACCGGGTCTCGGCCGCGCCCTCGGCCATCGGCGCCAGCAGCGGCCGAACCATCTGCGGGTGGCCACCCAGGCTGGTCAGCCCGACCGCGGCCGTCAACTGGCGCGCCGCGAGGTAGACGATCAGCAGCCGCCCCGCGGTGGCCGACCGGATGCTGCTGATCCAGCGCTGCGCATGCTGGCGCAGGCCGTGGCGTTCGAGCAGGCCGACCACGGCGAGCGGCAGCAGGATGATCAGCGGCAGGTTGCGCGTCTTGATGAAGCCGGTGCCGATCACGGCCAGGATCTTGTCGACCGGGAAGTGCGCCGCGAATGCCGTGACGATCGCCGTGACGATCACGACCAGCATCGGGTTGAAGCGCAGCACGAAGCCGATGATGATCACGGCGACGCCGAGCAGAGGCCATAGGTTGACGTCGGTGGGCATGTGATTCTCCTTTGGAAAGTCCGTTGATCGCCCGACAACCACGCCCCCACTTGAAGCGTAAACAGGCTGTATTGTTGAACAATACAAGCAGGATGGAGCAGGCTTCATGCCAAACAATAGGTGTAAACGTGCACCACGTTGAACAGGCCGGCCTGCAATCCCTGGTAGAACCGCGTCGATGAAATCCCCCCTCCGGTCGGTCGCCGATCTGCCGACACTCGCCGAACGGATTGCGCAGCAACTGCGCCAGAAGATCACCGACGGCGAACTGGCGCCCGGCCAGCGGCTGTCGGAGCAGGCGTTGAGCGAGAAGCTCGGCACATCGCGCAACACCTTGCGGGAGGTGTTCCGGACGCTGACGAAGGATGGCCTGCTGCGACACGAACCCAATCGAGGCGTCTTCGTGTCGGTGCCGAGCATCGCCTCGATCATCGACATCTACCGCGTCCGCCGGCTGATCGAGTGCCGTGCGCTCGCCGAGGCCTATCCGCGCCATCCTGCCAAGAAGAAGATGCGCGAAGCGGTCGAGATGGCGCTGCGCTCGAGCCGCGCGGGCGATTGGTTGACTGTCGGCACGGCCAATATGGCGTTTCACCTGGCGGTGGTCGAACTCGCCGACAGCGAGCGCCTCAACCTGTTGTTCGCCTCGGTGCTGGCCGAGTTGCGGCTCGCCTTCGGCTTGCTGCGCGACCCCGAGTTCCTGCATGCACCCTATGTCGAGATGAACCTGCGGATCCTGGAACTCGCCGAAGCCGGCGACTACGCCGCGGCCGCCGCTGCCCTGCTGGACTACCTCGTGCAGTCGGAGCGCATCGTGCTGGCCGTCTACGCCCGGCACCTCGAGCGGGCGGATGGCGTCGGCTGACGCGACTGACGCGCATGGCGTCGACTGGCGTGGGTGACGCGACCGACGCCGGTGACACGTGGCTCGCCGGCGCCCGGGCGCCGCTTCCCTGCCCAGACGCTCACACCGGTCGCAAGCGCATCCGCCCCGGCAGCGGCGCCGACTGGTGCAGCACATCTTCGGCCAACCAGAGCGCCGAACGCCGGGCGCGCCCGGCGACGGTCGAGGCAGGCAGCTGCCGGTAGTCGTCGTTGTCGACCTGCAGGCTGTAGTCACCCTGGTAGCCGAGCTGGTCCAGGCGCAGGACCAGCTCGGCGATGCGCTCGCTGTGCAGGCCCTCCCCCGGGAAGACGCTCAAG
>CAXTDH010000744.1:0-2035 GCA_964242405.1 uncultured Rhizobacter sp.
GGGCCGATCATGCCGGTCTGGGCGGCGACCGTCGCGCCGATGCGCTCGATCGCCATCATCACCATCAGCACCGGCGCGAAAGTGCAGAGCGTGGCGTTCAGCAGCGACAGCCAGATCACCTGCGGCGCCACGGCGAGCGCCGAGAGCGGCCGCAACACCAGGAACTGGGCGATGCACAGCAGGCAGGCGACGCTGGTCGCGAGGCCGGTCAGCCGCAAGGCACCGAGGCGCCGCACCTCCGCGCCGCTGAACAGGAGATACACGGCATAGCTGATCGCGCTGCCGAACACGAGCGCCGCGCCGAGCGCGACATGCGGCCCGACGGCGGTCAGTTCGTGGCCGAACACGAGCAGCACGCCGCAGTAGCTGACGGCCAGCGCGATGAGCTGCCGCAGCGTCGTCCTGCGCTTGAAGAACAGCACGCCCATCGCCAGCACCAGCGTCGGGTTGAGGTAGAGGATGAGCCGCTCGAAGCTCGCGCTGATGTAGGCCAGGCCGGCGAAATCGAGAAAGCTGGCGAGGTAGTAGCCGGTGAACCCGAGGCCGAGTACCGCCAGCCAGTCGCGCCGGACCAGCGCCGGTTTGCCGCGCCCCGCCCAGACGGCCAGCGCCACGAACAGCGGCAAGGCGATCATCATCCGGTAGGTGATCAGCGTCACCGCATCGACGCCGTACCGGTAGGCCAGCTTGACGATGATCGCCTTGCCGGAAAAGGCAATGGCGCCGAACGATGCGAGGGCGATTCCGGGCCAGGCGGCAGGGGCGGCCGCTGCCGGCAGGGCCGCGCCGGTGGCGGTGGAGGACGACATTCGTCAGGATTCTAGGCAGGCCGCCCGAACATCGGCACCGGCCGGCACGGCGGCCGGCCGGCCCCGCGGCCACGGCGCGAGCGACCGTTCGGCCTCGCCCCTCAACCTTCCTGGAACGTCGCCTCTCGCTTCTTGCCGATCGCCGGCAGGAACACCATCACGACGAGCAGCAGGGCCGCCGCCAGCAGCCCGGCGGAAATCGGCCGGCTGACCAGGTGCGTCCAGTCGCCACGGGCGATCAGCAGCGCCCGGCGCAGGTTCTCCTCCATCATCGGCCCGAGAATGAAGCCGAGCAGCAGCGGTGCGGCTTCGCAGCTCAGCTTGTGGAAGACGTAGCCGACCAGGGCGAAGACCGCCGTCAGGTAGACGTCGAAGACGCTGTTGTTGAGCGTGTAGACGCCGATGCAGCAGAACAGCGTGATCGCCGGGAACAGGTAGCGGTACGGCACCGTCAGCAGCCGGATCCAGAGGCCGATCAGCGGCAGGTTGAGCACGATCAGCATCGCATTGCCCACCCACATCGAGGCGATCAGGCCCCAGAAGAGCTGCGGGTTGCTCGTCATCACCTGCGGGCCGGGCTGGATGCCCTTGATCGTCATCGCGCCGACCATCAGCGCCATCACGGCGTTGGGCGGTATGCCGAGCGTCAGCATCGGAATGAAGGAGGTCTGGGCGCCGGCATTGTTGGCGCTCTCCGGCCCGGCGACACCGCGAATGTTGCCCTTGCCGAACGGCACCTCGCCGGGGCGGCCCTTCACCCGCTTCTCGACCGTGTAGGCGGCGAACGAGGCCAGCAGCGCCCCGCCGCCGGGCAGGATGCCGAGCAGTGAGCCGAGCGCCGTGCCGCGCAGGACCGCCGGCCAGGCATCCGACACGTCCTGGCGGGTCGGCATCAGGCCGCTCACGTCCTTGGTGAAGACCTCGCGGCTTTCCTCCGGCTGGCCCAGGTTGGCGATGATCTCGCCGAAGCCGAACACGCCCATGGCGATCACGACGAAGCCGATGCCGTCGCTGAGCTCGGGGATGTCGAAGCTGTAGCGCGCCGTGCCGGAAATGACGTCGGTGTTGATTTGCGCCAGCAGCAGGCCGAGCACGATCATCGCGATCGCCTTGACGAGCGAACCCGAGGCGAGCACGACCGCGCCGACCAGGCCGAGCACCATCAGCGAGAAGTACTCGGCCGGGCCGAACTTGAACGCCAGCTCGGTCAGCGGCGGCGCGAAGGC
>CAXTDH010000745.1:0-2034 GCA_964242405.1 uncultured Rhizobacter sp.
GCAGAACCGTGCCTTCCCAGCGGCACGCCGTCAGCACCAGGCTGCCGGCGGGCAGCTCGGCGTCGTCGGAAATCGCCAGCACGGCAAATCCCGCGATCGGCTCGCAGCCCGGTTCCGCGAGCACGGCACGAAAGGCACGTTGCACAGCCGCAAGGTCCTCAGGGCGCAACCCGGCGGCGTCGGCCGTCGCGGCGTAGAGTTTAAGCCGGCAGGACCGGGCCTCAAGGGTGCCGAGACGAATCAACTCCGCCGGTCGAGGTGTGCCGGTACGGAACGGAATTCCCCGCCGCACATCGTCCCTGGTCAGCCCGATATCGTGCAGCAGGCGGCTGTCCATCTCCCGCAGGTGTCGCCGGTCGCCAAGCCAGCGGAACAGCCGCATCCAGCGCCCCTCCCGAGCCGCCCCGGCCTCGAGTGGCGCTGCCTTCGAGCTTTTTGCCCAAGCAGGTGGGATGATCGAGGGTGTGGAGGTCGACGCGCTCATTGGCTGGCCCGGTGTGGTGAATGGCCCTTGTCGCCCTTAACCACCGATGGAGGCTTCGGTGCCGGCCGAAGCATCCGCGCATCTACTGGGCTATGATTGGTCCGTCATGCTCACCACAGCCGCCTTCGCCGAGACCGCTGCCCTCATTGGGGACCCCACGCGTGCGAACATGCTGGCGGCTTTGATGGACGGGCGGGCGCTGACGGCAAAGGAGTTGGCCGAAGGTGCTGGGGTGACGGCACAGACGGCGAGCGCCCACCTCGCACAGCTCACCGGGGCGGGGCTGCTGGCGATGGAGCGCCAAGGACGGCACCGTTACCACCGGCTGGCATCGCCCGCCGTCGCGCACATGCTGGAGAGCATCATGTCGGTGGCCACCGGCAGCGGCGCGGTCGTCAGCCGGACTAAACCGGCCAGGGTGGGGCCGAGGGACATGGCGCTGCGCCGCGTCCGCACCTGCTACGACCACCTGGCCGGCCAGATCGCGGTCGCCATGGCCGACCGGATGATCGAGCGCGGACAGATCGAGCTGTCGCCGGACGGCGGCGCCATCACCAAGGTAGGCGCGGGCTTCCTACGCGGGCTGGGACTGGCCCTCGATGCGGCCACGGCGCGCGTGGGCCGGCGCGGCGGCGGGCGTATGTTCTGCCGCCCTTGCCTGGATTGGAGCGAGCGCCGGCCGCACATCGCGGGCGCGCTTGGTGCGGCGCTGTGCACGGCTTGCTTCGCACAGGGCTGGATGCGCCGGGTCGAAGGGACACGTGCCGTCACCGTGACGCCAAGGGGCAGAATAGTTCTCGATCAGGCCTTCGACCTGAGAGCCGCCCTCGACTGAGTTAGGGCCGCTTTGTGTCGACACCGGCTGACCATCATGCCGACCGGTGAATGTCCGCTGCCTGCCGGTCGCTTCTACAGAGCGGACCGGCAGCTGTCGGCCAGCCCAGCCGGCGCTACTTCTGCATGGGGCGGATTTCGTTGAAAAAGGCCGTTGTAGTTGAGGGCCCAGGCTGACTCAGTCGTAGCGCAAGTAACGAGGTTCACGGCCATGATGGGCGAGCGAGCAGTCCGGCAGGAAGCCCTGTTCCACGGCTTCAATCTCGATGACCACGTGCCTGCCGACCACCTGCCGCGCTCCATTGATCGTTTCGTCGAATTGCGCGACATCCGCCGCGAGCTCGCACCCTACTACAGCGCCATTGGCCGTCCCTCGATCGACCCCGAGCTGACCATGCGCATGCTGGTGATCGGCTACTGCTGCGGAATCCGTTCCGAGCGCCGCCTATGCGACGAGGTCCACCTCAACCTTGCCTATCGCTGGTTCTGCCGCCTCGGCCTGACCGACCCGGTGCCGGACCACTCGACATTCAGCAAGAACCGGCATGGCCGCTTCCGCGACAGCGACCTGCTCCGGCGGCTGTTCGAGGCCACAGTTCGTCCCTGCATGGCCGAGGGCATCGTCGGCGGCCAGGGCTTCGCGGTGGACGCCAGCATGATCCGGGCCGATGCGCACCGTCAGAAGGGCGTCGGCCGCCGCGAGGAGCTTGACTCCG
>CAXTDH010000746.1:0-2030 GCA_964242405.1 uncultured Rhizobacter sp.
GCGTCGAAGCGCCCGTCGGCCTGCGCACCGATGGCGACCCGCTGCTCGGTGAGCGTGCGCCCGCCGACCGCGCGGTAGACGCCTTCGCGCGACAGCATGATGCGCACCGGCCGCGCAGCGAGCTTCGATGCCGCGGCCGCCAGCACCTGATGGCGCCAGAGCGTCTTGCTGCCGAAGCCGCCGCCGACGTAGGGCGAGGTCACATGGACCTGCTTTTCGTCGAGGCCGAAGATCTGCGCCATCGACCAGGCCATGTGGGCCACGCCCTGCGAGGCGTCGTGGATGGTCAGCTCCTCACCCTTCCAGGCGAGCGTTGCGGCGTGCAGCTCGATCGCGTTGTGGTTGTGGCGCGGCGTGGTGTAGACGGCGTCGACGCGGTGCGGGGCCGCGGCGAGCGCCGCTTCGGCGTCGCCGATCTCGAGCTTCAGCGGCTCGCCCTGGAAGGTGCCGGGCGTCGTGCCCTTGGCCTTGGCCGCGGCGAAAGAGGTGGTGGCGGGCTCGCTGTCGTAGCTGGCGTGGATCAGGGATTTGGCATGATCGGCCTGTTCCTGCGTCTCGGCGAGCACGAGCGCGATCGGCTGGCCGTTCCAGTGGACCTTGTCGTCCTGCATGACCGGCAGGTCGTCGCCGCCCGCCGCCTTGGCCGCTGACAGAAAGAGCGGCATCGGCTTCATGCGCGGCGCGTTCAGGTGCGTCATCACCAGCGCCACGCCGGGCGCCAGCTCGGCCGCACGGGTCTCGAGCTTCGTGATCCGGCCCTTGGCGACGGTGCTGTAGGCGAGGGCGGCGTAGAGCATCCCCTCCATGCGGAACTCGGCCGCGAAGTGCGCCTCGCCCTGGACCTTGATCGGCCCGTCGAGGCGCGATATCGGTGCGCCGATCAGGCCGTGCTCGCGCTGGCCGAGGGGATCCGGCTCGGCGCCGGGCATCCAGGCGTCCGGCGCCAGGGCGATCGCCTTCTTCATGACCGCCTGGACGGTCTCCTGGATGATGTTCATGGCCTCGGCTCCGTCAGTTCAGCGAGCACGGCGGTGATCGTCCGCCGGGCGAGCTCGATCTTGAATGCGTTGTCGCGCAGCGGCCGGGCGTCGGCCAGTTCGGCCTCGGCCGCGGCGCGGAAATGGGCTGGCGTCGCGGCTTGGCCGCGGAGCAGCGCCTCGGCCTTGGCGGCGCGCCAGGGCTTCGCGGCAACGCCGCCGAGCGCGATGCGCACGTCCTCGACCTTGCCGTCGTCGATGTCGATCACGGCCGCCACCGAGACCAGCGCAAAGGCGTAGCTCGCCCGGTCGCGCACCTTGCGATACGTCGAGCGCGCCGCCAGCGGCAGTGCCGGCAGCTCGACGGCGGTGATCAGCTCGCCCGGCTCCAGCAGCGTCTCGATTTCCGGATGGTCGCCCGGGAGGCGGTGCAGCCCGGTCATCGGCACGGCCCGCTCCCCACCGGCGCTGCGCAGGTGGACCACGGCGTCGAGGGCGGCGAGCGCCACGCACATGTCGGACGGGTGGGTCGCGACGCAGCTCGGCGAGGCGCCCAGGATGGCGTGGATGCGGTTGAAGCCCTCGGCCGCGTCGCAGCCCTGGCCGGGGCTGCGCTTGTTGCAGCGCGAACCGTCGTCGTCGTAGAAGTAGGTGCAGCGGGTGCGCTGCAGGATGTTGCCCGCGACCGTCGCCATGTTGCGGATCTGCGCCGAGGCGCCGGCGCTGATCGCCCGGGAGAGCACCGGGTAACGGGCGCGCACCGCCGGATGCGTGGCCAGCGCGGTGTTGCGGACGGCGCCGCCGATCAGCAGGCTGTTGTCGGCCCGCTCCTCGATGGCGCTCGACAGGCCGGTCACATCGACCAGCGTGCCGGGCTGCTCGAGCGTCTCGCGCATCAGGTCGATCAGGTTGGTGCCGCCGCCCAGGTACTTGGCGCCGGGCGCGTTGCCCCGCCGGACGGCCTCTTCGGCATCTTGCGCCCGGGTGTAGATGAAAGGGGTCACGTCCTGGCCTCGGGGAGGGTCTGGGCGATGGCAGCGACGATGGCGGTGT
>CAXTDH010000747.1:0-2027 GCA_964242405.1 uncultured Rhizobacter sp.
CACACCATCGGCCCCGCCAGCGCCACGCCGACAGCGATCAGCGGCCAGCGGCCTTCGGGCGTGACCCCCGAGGCCACGGCACCACAGCCGAACGCCCACATCGGCGGAAACCAGGTGATCGGCTTCAAGAGTTCGGCGACGGCTGACAGCTCGGGGCGGGCCATGCAGTGACTATTACACTTGACACTTTGCCCGTCAACCTAGATTTACACTCGCTGAGTGTCGACAGGACGCCACGGCGGTCGACGACTTTCACGTGACCGCACCTGAGTCAGCGGTGATGGGCTATCCAGCGCCGCCACCGATGCCCCCGGCCCGAGCCGTCACCGAGCCGGCTCAGGCGTCGTCGGCCGTCGCAGCCGGGTCACCGATGTTGAACCGGCGCAGCTTGACGTACAGGCTCTGCCTCGACAGCCCGAGCATTTCGGCGGCCGACGCGCGGTTGTCGTGCGTCAACTGAAGCGCGGCCTCGATGCACAGCTGCTCGATCAGGTCGGTGGTGTCGCGCACGATGTCCTTGAGCGGTACCCGGCCGACGAGCTCGGTCATCTGGCCGACCGAGCGGGGCACTTCCCGGCCCGCTCGCGGCTCCGCCGGCAGGCGCCGGCTGACGTCGCGGATCGTGAAGCCGAGGCACGGCTGCTCGCCGCTCGTCACCGCCACGCCCGAGATCTCGACGTCGGTCATCGCGCCGTATTCACCGCGCATCACCGTCGCGAACAGCCGCACCGCGCCGCGCTGCCGCAGGGTGGTGATCAACACGCCGAGATCGACACCGGTGCGTCCGAGCCACTGCTCGAGCGACTGACCTCGAACCTGCTGCTCGTGGGCAAGCTGCGCAAGGTCGATGAAGGCGCGGTTCGCGGTCAGGATGCGGCCGTCGAGTTCGGTGACGACGAAGGCATCGGGCGCGGCCTCGATCAGCTTCGCGAGCGCCGCCTCGCCGCTGCGGGCCGTCTCCCGGACCAGCGACTCGGCGGTCGCGGCCCGAACCAGCAGGTGCACGGTCTTCTCCTGACGGAAGGACGATACCGAGACCCGCACGTCCACATCCTTGCTCGGCAACCGGGCCGTCGCGCTCTCGGCCTGGCCCGTCGCCCGCACCCGGGCGAACAGCGCCTGGACCAGCACGTTGCCGGTCGCGTCGAAGGCATCCCAGACCAGCCAGCCGGGCCGGGCATCGCTGCCGAAGAGCGCCACGGCAGCCGGGTTCGCCTCTTCCAGTTTTCCTGTCGCGGCATCCAGGATCAGCACGGCTTCGGCGGCGATCTGGAACAGCGACCGGTAGCGTGTCTCCATGTGGCGCAGGCGCCAGTAGTCGCGCTCCATCGCCTGCTGGGCGCCGACCAGGCGCTGCTGCAGCGCCGCGGTGGCCCGCAGGTCGCGACCGAAGACGACCGAGCGCCCGACGGCATCGCCGCGGACGGCGGTCGGCGCCAGTGCGATCGCGGCGCACGACAGCGGCAGATCGGCGCCCTCGACCGACGGGTGGTTGATGTGCCGCCAGCGCAGGGCGGCGTTGCTGCGCGAATCCCGAAGCAGGGCTTCGACCTTCGGCCGGCTCTCGACCGTGACGGTGTCGGCCCAGGGCTTGCCGAGCCAGTCGTAATAGCCCTCGCGAAGGAGGTCGTCGCTGCCGAAGGCGAGGTCGCGGATGATGCCTTCGTCGTCGATGATCAGTGCCACGTCGGCAGCCGCGGCGATCAGCCGACCGGCCACCTGGGCATCGAGGTCGCCCAGCGTCTGCAGTGGTGATTCGAACTCCCTCACTCGGCCCTCGCCGGCGTGCACGCGCGGTACGGTCCGTCGGAAGTGCCTGCGTGAATCACCGCAGCTGCGTCGATCATGGCTCGTCCGACATCATGTACTACCGAACTCCTGGTAACGGATCTCAGGGGGCCGCACCGGCACCGCAAAACAATCGCCGATCGGCACCCGCGGCCGAGCGACGGGACGAGCCCTGCGCCACCAGGGCCTCGGCCAGCAGCGGTGCCTGCCGGCCATCTATTGTCATGCCGTCGGCACCG
>CAXTDH010000748.1:0-2005 GCA_964242405.1 uncultured Rhizobacter sp.
AGACGCCGTTGACCTTGTGGCTGCCGACGATCGAGAGGTTCGCCATCCGCACCCGCCGCTCGCCGCGCTCGTCGATCAGCGACAGGCGCGCCAGGAATTCGTCGTCGCCGGGCTTGTGCTTCGACGCGAACTCGAGCAGCTCCTGGTTGATGCGGAAGATGATCTCGAGATGGCGCGGCAGCACGTGCTGCATCAGCGCCACCGGCCAGGTCTCGAGCGCCTCCGGCATCAGCGTGTGATTGGTGTACGAAAAAATGCGGGTGCAGATCGCCCAGGCCTGCGGCCAGTGCAGGGCGTGCTCGTCGCAGAGCAGCCGCATCAGCGCCGCAACGCCGATCGCCGGGTGAGTGTCGTTGAGGTGGATCGCGACCTTCTCCGCGAGATTGGCGAGGCTGCCGTGCTCTTCGAGGTGGCGGGAGATCAGGTCCTGCATCGACGCGGCGACGAAGAAGTACTCCTGGCGCAGGCGCAGCTCGCGGCCGGCGGGGGTGCTGTCGTTCGGGTACAGCACCCAGGAGATGTTCTCGTACTCGTTCTTGGCGCTCGCGGCGCGGGCGTAGTCGCCGGTGTTGAAGGCGTTCAGGTCGATGTGCGCCGGCGCTGCCGCCTTCCAGAGGCGCAAGGTGCTCACCTTGTCGGTACCGTGGCCAGGGATCACCATGTCGTAGGCCTTGGCCTCCACTTCGCCGCTCGGCCGCCAGAGCGAGCGCTGCTCCGCGCCCACGCCGCGGTGCTCCACCCAGCCGCCGAAGCGCACGGGGTAGGTGATGTTGGCGCGCGGGAATTCCCAGGCCGTGCCGTTCTCGAGCCAGGGGTCGGGGTGCTCGATCTGCTGGCCGCCCTTGATCTCCTGGGCGAACATGCCGTACTCGTAGCGGATGCCATAGCCGAAGGAGGGCAGGCCGAGCGTCGCCATCGAGTCGAGGAAGCAGGCGGCGAGGCGCCCGAGGCCGCCGTTGCCGAGCGCCGCGTCGGGCTCCTGGTCGCCGACGTCCTCGAGCCGCTGGGCGTGCTGCTGCATCGCCTCGGCGGCCGGCCCGCGCAGGTCGAGCGCGGCCAGGGCGTTCGAGAGCGTCCGCCCCATCAGGAATTCCATCGACAGGTAGTAGACGCGGCGTGCCTGCTCTGCGCGCTGCGCGGCCTGGGTTTCGACCCATCGCCTGGACAAGCGCTGCCGTGCGACTTGCGACACCGCCAGCATCAACTCGTTCTGGCTGGCCTGCGCCGGCGCCACGCCGACGTTGAGCAACAACTGGTCTTCGACCGCGCCGGTCAAGTCGGAAGGGGTGCCGGACGCGGCGTTCGGGAGGGTGGCATTCACAGGGTGGCCCTTTGCATGGACGGTGGAGACAACTCGCGCGCGCGGCCCGGCGTCGGTCGCTGGCCGGACGACGGGCCGTCCCGCACGTCGTCGAGCGGAGTGTGCCGCAGGCACGGCGCCGACTCGGCCAACGCCGTCGGCGGCGGGGGCGCTCGCAATTTCTACGCCCATCGGCAGCATGCCAGCCGTGGGAACGGCCGTTCGGGCGAACTGAACGCGACCCGCGCACCAAATCATCGGCCCGACGCCGGTTTTGGCGTCAAAAGCGGCACACTTGACAGCCGGAAGGGTCGCCACCTTCCGCGCACGGCGCTTGCCCGACGACACCCCACAACTCGACTCGATCACTGCAGGAGACAACCGACATGACGCCCGATGAACTCGCCCTCAGCCTCGACCTGCCCAAACGCGCCGTCGCGCTCGTGCTCGCGGGTGGTCGCGGCAGCCGGCTGAAAAGCCTGACCGACAGCCGCGCCAAGCCCGCCGTCTATTTCGGCGGCAAGTTCCGGATCGTCGACTTCGCCTTGTCGAACTGCCTGAATTCCGGAATCCGCCGGATCGGCGTCATCACGCAGTACAAGTCGCACAGTCTGCTCCGTCATGTGCAGCGCGGTTGGGGCTTCCTGAAAAGCGAGATGAACGAGTTCGTCGACCTGCTGCCCGCCCAGCAGCGCACCGACGACG
>CAXTDH010000749.1:0-2000 GCA_964242405.1 uncultured Rhizobacter sp.
GGTTGTCGCCCCCCGACTCGATGAAGACGATGTCGGCGTTCGGGAATTTTTCCAGCATGCGGTCGACCGCCTCGAGGTTGATCGACGCGTCTTCGCGGATGGCGGTGTGCGGGCAGCCGCCGGTTTCCACGCCCATGATGCGGTCGGCCTCGAGCGCGCCGGCGACCGTCAAGAGCCGCTGGTCCTCCTTGGTGTAGATGTCGTTGGTGACGACGACCAGGTCGTAGGTCTCGCGCATCGCCTTGCAAAGCATCTCGACAAGGGTGGTCTTGCCCGACCCGACCGGGCCGCCGACACCGACCCGCAGGGGGGGGAGCGGCCGGCTTCGGCCAGCGATGTGATGCAGGAAGGTCGTGGTCGTCATCACCAAATTATCGATGGCGGCTATGACTTGGGCGCTTCGGGCGCTTCGGGCGCTTCGGGCGCGGCTTGCGCTTCGCGGAGCAGGTCGACATAGGCGCCGCTGACAAGCTGGTCGGCGCGGATGCCCAGTTGGGCGAGCAGGGCCTCGGCCTCCGCGACGCCCGTGGCAGCGTCTTCGCCTTCGGTCAATACGACCTCGAGCTCGAGGAATTCGCCCAGGCCGACCACCCGGTCGAGGTGGATGCGGATGCGGCCGGCCATGATCAGCGTTCGCTGCTTGACGACCCTGCCGGCTTCACCGAGCGCGTGGCCGAGGATGCGGCGCAGCGCGGCCGGGTCGGCGACCGGAGCCCGAACGTAAGCGGATAGCTTGGGGCCGGCGGCGTCGGCGCGCCGGTACGAAATCAGCTCGGCGCTGCCGTCGCGGAACACGCGCAGCTTGAGGCGCCCGCCGGCAGCGCCGCTCTTGCCGCTGCTGCTGCCGCCGCCGCCGCCGCTGCTGCCTACGCCGAAAAATGTGTCGTCCTGCGCAATCGCTTCGGGCGGGCCGTCGGCGATGGCCAGCGCACGCGGCAGCAGGGCATCGATGCTGCCGGACGTGCCACTGTCCAGCCGGGCCTTGATCTCGATGTTGCGAGCCATGTGCGTTCGACAGCCGGTTCGATGGGTCAATTCACGGGCAGCAACGGGCGCATTGCTCAGGAGCGAAACAGCCGGGAATATTGACCCTCGTGTTGCGCCGACAGGATGGCGAACATCGGGGTGAACGCCTGGCGATCGTGCGTCGAGAGCCGAATCGCCGCATCGACCGCTGCCGGAAGCGCATCGGCCAGCGCCGCCAGCACGCGCTGACCGGCGCTCTGGCCGAGCGGCACCGACTTGAGGGCCGCCTGAACCATGTTTTCTGCCCAGCCGAAGCCGAATGCGAGCAGCGCCAGGCGCCGCGGCGCACCGGTCTGCGCCGCGGCCAGCGCGAAGACCACCGGCCAGGTCGGCGCCGGCATCAACGCCTTGGCCTCGGTGACCCGGGCGTCGTGCGGGCCCGTCCGGTTCTTCAACCATTCGACCAGTGAACGGCCCATCTGCTCGGTCTGCTGGCGCAGTTCGCTGCTCTCGCGGGTGGTGGTCATCCAGCCGTTCAGTTCGCGCACAACGGCCAGGTCGTGGCGTTCCCAGGCCCGGAAGGCCCTGGCGACGATCGGCAGCTCGGAGCGGGCGAGGCCGAGCCGAAGTTGATCGAGTAGCCAGCGGGCCGCGGCAGCTTCGCTGTCGACCAGACCCGAATCCACCGCCGACTCGAGGCCCTCCGAGTAGCTGAACCCGCCGACCGGGAGCGCCGGCGAGGCAAGGCGGATCAACTGCAGCAGCGCCGAGCCGGACAGCTCGTTCTCGGCCGGGCGATGCTGTGCCGCGCGGCCGCTCGTGGCCGCGCGGCTCGGCTGCCCGGGTCGGCCTGACATCTGAGTCGGTCGATGCAAGCGCATCAGTGCGAGTGGGAGTGCCCACAGCCCGGGCCGTGGACATGCACCGATGCCGGCATTGGTGCGACCACCGTCTGACGCGCGGCCGCGATCCCGGCGATTTCATGGTGGCCATGATCGTGCGCATGCGCCTGACCGAAACGCTCTTTCCCGTGG